>DAOVAY010000082.1 GCA_030670795.1 Methanobacteriota archaeon
TCAGCTTTGTCACCCAAGACCTGAAAGAGAATATCATCGATATCCAAAGCCTTCCCCCGCACACCTCTTGCAGGGTCTATTTGGTCTTCGCCGAAAGTGAACTGAATCACGGTATTTGCAGTGTTCCGAACACTTCCATCCTCAATAACCTTCAGGTCCTCTAGTGCATTTATCAACCTTCTCTGCATATATCCAGACCGAGAGGTTCTCACCGCAGTGTCCACGAGTCCCTCTCTACCGCCCATGCTATGGAAGAAGTATTCCGTGGGGGTAAGGCCACTTTTATAACTGGATTTGACGAATCCTTTTGCGTCCGCGCCCAGGTCACCCCTCTTGAAGTGGGGCAGGGTCCGGTCATTGTATCCTCTGGAAAGCCTCCCGCCCCTTACAGCCTGCTGCCCGATGCAACCGGCCATCTGGCTGAGGTTCAACATGGATCCACGGGCACCGCTCCTTGCCATTATCACTGCGGAGTTTTCAAGGCCGAGGTATCTGCCAGCGATCTGTCCAGCATCATCTCTGGCTTTTCCTAGAACGCGCATTGCCTCCACTTCAAGGGTTTCTTCTAGGGAGCGGCCAGGCATTGCATCGAGGGTTTCTTCATTGTATGCCTTAACATAACCTTCGACCTTCTCGGTGGCCTGTTTCAGCATCTCTTGTATCTGGACCTTAGCATCCTTGGGAATATCCTCATCGTCTATACTTGTGCTGAAGCCCTTAATCATAATCGTGGTGACGGCCATTCTGGTGGTTTTTTCTATGAAGATGCGCGCCTCATCGGTGCCCATCTCTCGTGCGATCTTTTCCAGGATTCTGCCTTTGAAGGCTCCGACTGCCTTCACGTCTATTGTTCCGCAAAGTAACTTTCCATCTTTAATGTTGACATAAGCCCCAATTTCGCATTTATCTTTCAGGCACATGTCACAGTTTTGACATATTGAAGCATTGAACACCATGTTGATTTTCGGAGGGAGGCAAAGGCTGAAGAGGTCTTTGCCCTGCCAATAATCCATACCTTCGATTTTGATGGGTTCTGGCCATTTTTCTACCCCTATTTTGCTAATCAGGGTGGCGGTCTCTGCCTTTGAGAAAGATGGATTGTTGAAGGTTAACATGAATGCCCCTGTGATATAGTCGTGGATACCGCCGATGACTGGACCTCCAAATCTCGGTGAAAGTATGTTCTCCTGTACGAGCATGAGTATTCGACCTTCAGCAATGGCTTCGGGACTCTGCAGCACATGGAGGTTCATCTCATCGCCGTCGAAATCGGCGTTGTATGGCGGGCAAACGCACAGATTGAACCTGAAGGTCTTGTGATGCATCACCCTGATTTTATGCGCCATCATGGACATCCTGTGAAGCGAGGGTTGCCTATTGAAGAGCACGATGTCCCCGTCTGTCAGTTGTCTTTCTACGGTCTGGCCTATGTCTATGTTCTCGGCAACCGTTTCCGCGTTCTTATCCGTGACCTTGATTCTGCGTCCGTCCTCTCTGATTACGTAATTCACTCCATGAACGTATTCGCCCAGCTCCCCGATGGGTTCCGGGCCGCGCATGACGAATTCTTTCACAACCTCCATGTTATAATCATTGACACGGATGGGAATGGTCAGCTCCCTTGCCGCTTCCCAGGGTATTCCGACCTCGTTGATGGACAGCATCGGGTCAGGGGAGATAACAGTGCGGGCAGAGAAGTTCACGCGCTTACCGGATAGATTGGACCTGAAACGCCCCTCCTTTCCTTTCAACCTCTGCACCAGGGTCTTCAACGGTCGCCCGGAGCGATGTCTAGCCGGAGGAATCCCAGAAGTTTGATTGTCAAAATAAGTTGTGATATGATACTGCAAGAGCTCCCACAGGTCTTCAACTATCAGTTGAGGTGCTCCCGAATCCCTGTTCTCCCTGAGCCTCTGGTTAATCCTCAGGACGTCCACGAGCTTGTGGGTTAGATCGTCCTCCGAGCGGTCTCCAGAGTCCAATGTGATTGATGGTCTCACGGTTACGGGAGGGACTGGCAATGCGGTTAGCACCATCCATTCCGGTCTGGATACGTCCGGATTCAATCCCAATGGCATCAGGTCCTCTTCCGGAATCCGTTCCAACCTTTCCCTCACCTCTTTTGGTGTGAGTTTATGTCCCTCCTCCCGGAAGGTTGTGGGTTTGTCCAGTGTAATCTTCAGTTGTTCGGCGTTACAGTGCGGGCACATGGTCCGGACACTGGCATCCTTTGCAGTCCGTTTCATTAATTGTTCCAGGTCCCCGAGGTCACCGCCGAACTTTTCCAGCATCTCCCTGAGTTCCTCCTCTTCCTCCATTTGACTAGAGGTCAAAAGAATGCGACCACATTCCCTACAGGTTGACTGGAGTAATCTCTTGATTTCCTTGACGAAACCGACGTGGATCACAGGCATCGCAAGGTCAATATGTCCAAAGTGGCCTGGACAATCATCCACTTTAGCCCCACAGGCCTTACACCTCAGTCCAGGTTCGATTACGCCCATATGCGGGTCCATCAACCCCATCTCTATCGGAAAGCCATCGTCGTCGTACGTATCAGCCGTAATAACCTTCACTGCGGACATCCTTCTGATTTCGTCAGGTGAGAGGTGAGCAAACCGGATACCGTGAATGCGCTTACTTACACCGCGCTTTATCATTTCAATTCCTCCAGTTGAAGCCTCATGGCAACACCGAGCGATAGTAATTCGTCAATCAGGAGCTTGAATGCATAGCTGGTCTGCACTGGATAAATGCTGGAATTGTTACCGCAGACCGGGCATCTAAGTACCCGTCTCCTGTCCATCATTGCTATATGACCGCATTTCGGGTTTCCGCACACGAACTCGGTGGTTCCGTCTGACTCGTCCAGCAGCCTATCCTTGATGACCATGGCTGCACCATGGGCAATGAGGCAATCCCTCTCCATTTCACCGAATCTCAATCCTCCTTGCCTAGAACGTCCTTCGGTTGGTTGTCTGGTCAGTATCTGGACTGGCCCTCTGGAACGTACGTGCATCTTGCCAGCTACCATGTGGTGAAGTTTTTGATAGTAGATGACACCGATGAATATGTCTGCCTGGATTCTCTTGCCAGTTACCCCATCGTACATGAGTTCTCTTCCATTATGCTTGAAACCGGCGTTTATCAATCCTTCTCTCAGATTCTCTTCTTTCTCTCCGCTGAATGGTGTCCCGTCAATGAAGCGCCCCTCCATAGCACCGACTTTACCGCCAATCATTTCAAGCACATGGGCCACGGTCATTCTCGATGGGATAGCGTGCGGATTGATGACCAAATCAGGTGTCATGCCGGATTCTGTGAAGGGCATGTCCTCAGGCGGAACAAGTAGTCCTACCACACCTTTCTGACCGTGCCTGGAGGCGAACTTGTCCCCGAGTTCGGGAATTCTCGGGTCCCTGACCTTTACCTTGACCAGTCTGCTGCCGTTCTCCGTCTCGGTCAGCATCACGCTGTCAACCCAACCTTTCTCTCCCGGTCGAACGGTTACGGAAGTTTCCCTTCGCTTCTGCGGCGTCAGGAAGTCGGTCTCCTCCTCCAAGAATCTGGGTGGTGAGGTTTTTCCGACCAATACGTCGCCACCTTGAATGTAAACTTCCGGGCTGATGAGGCCATCCTCGTCCAAGTTGTTGTAAGATACGTCAGCTCTAGCCCCCCTTACGTCAGGTCCAGGAATCTCGAAGTGGTCTTCCTGGCCACCTGGATATCTCCTCTCCTCTGCCTTGTATGTTCTGAAGAAGGTGGAATGTCCCAGACCGCGTTCGATGGCCGCCTTGCTTATCACCAAAGCATCTTCCATGTTATACCCATGAAATGAACTCACTGCTACAACGAAATTTTGACCGCCGGGCCTATCCATGAAATTCACATATTTCATTATCTCCGTCTGAACAAGTGGTTGTTGTGGATAATGCAGAAGGTGTCCCCGTGTATCCGGTCTGATTCTGTAATTGGAATCCCCAAGGCCCAATGACTGTTTGGCCATTGCCGCTCCCATGGTGATCCTCGGTGAAGAGTTGTGCTCCGAATAGGGGACCATGCCTGATGCAACACCCAAGATGAGCATGGGATCCACCTCCATATGCGTGTGGTCTTGGTTGAGGTTCTTATCCAGCTCCAGGCTGTCTCCACAGAATTTACACTTGAGTTTTACAATTGCCTCAGGTACTCCTATATTCTCCCAAGCCACGTCTTGTTCGGACAGCAGCTTGTTACAATTGGAGCATTTGCCTGGTGTGTTGTAAGGCACCACGGCAATGTATGCGTCCTCTTCTTCCTCGGCATCCAGCCATTCCGCGATTCCTTCCCTGATGAGGTCGTTCATTTTTAAGCGGCCTCCCTCCAGTCCTTCCATATGTTTCTTGGTTAGTAACAGAGATCCGTTTCTGGCGACCAACAAGGGTCTTCTAAGGCGCCCTTCGTCACAGTTGATGATGATGTCGTTCATGTTATCGTCAAAACGAAGATTCACCTCGTGTGACAGTATACCGCTTCTGCGCCTTTGGCGTATCTCTTCAACCAAGTCTTCCGGGCGCTCGTGCGTTCCAACCAGGTCACCGTTGACGTATACTCTGGTTAGCGCGGTTTGCTGGCTCTTAACCTCTTTCACTCCCAGGTCGGTCAGCAGTATCTTCATATCCTGGTCATGGGAGCGCTCGCTGACATCCACGAGCAGTGCACAGTTCTTCACAAGACCGCAGTTCTGCCCCTCTGGTGTCTCATTTGGACAGAGTCGGCCCCATTGTGTGGGGTGTAGGTCTCGGGCTTCGAAATGAGGCTGGCTCCTTGTCAGAGGCGATGTCACTCTCCTCAGATGGCTAATTGCGCTCATGTTCGAGGTCCTGTCGAGTAACTGGGAAACACCGGCCCTGCCGCCGACCCAGTTTCCTGTCGAGAGTGCGTGAAGTAGCCTCTGTGTGAGCAAATCCGGTCTGATTGCCGAGCTGACCTTCATGGTCTTCTTTCTGGCATAACTTCTTTCCAGCTGATATTTAAGGTCCTTGACTAGGTTGGTGAACGAGACCCTGAACAGGTCCTCCATAAGATCGCCAGAAAGTTTGAGCCTTTTGTTAGCATAATGGTCCTTGTCGTCCTCGCCTCGCAGTCCGAGAGAGAGCTCGAGAACCGCCCTTGCCATCCTTCCGAGGAAAATGGCCTTTTTCAGCCTGTCTTCCTGGTTATCACCCAAATGAGGCAATAGGGCCTTGTCGATAATTGACTCGACCTTCTTCTCCCTGTATTCTTTGGCTTGACCGGTGGCGAATTTCTTTTCTAGCCAGAGAATCGCATCCTCACTTGTATTTATTCCTTCTGGGGGATAGGTTTTCGGGTCCTGGCACTCTTCAATATTGGCATACACCACATTGGCCATGCTCGGGTCCGAGACGATTGCATCGTAGATGTCCTCGTCATGCTCCATTCCCAAGGCTTTCATGAGAATATAGAGGGGGATGTGGCCGGATGCCGCTGCTACCGAAACTACCAATACGCTGTCCCGCTTCTTTTCAAGTAACGTCAGAGCTCTGTACCCTTCTCTTTGAGAGAAAACCTTAGCTACCTCCGTTCGGGTACCGTATCGCTCATTATATTCCACCAACACTCTGTTAGGAGCCAAATCCTCCAAGGTAATCAATACCCTTTCAGTGCCGCTGACTATGAAATAACCACCGGAGTCACAGGGGTCCTCCCCGAGAATTGCCAGCTTATCGTCCTGGGTATTCTTCGAAAGTTCTTCCTCGCTCATGTCTTTGAAAAGGGGGTCAACGTTATTCTCGTGCAAGTTGCATTTCTTTGATTTTACCATGACGGGCAGGTTGCCGATATGGACTTTCTCAGGCTCTCTCTCAACGCCGTTCTCGATTACAGTGAAGGACAAGTGTATGGGAGCCAGGTAAGTGAGGTTCCGAAGTCTGGCTTCCATGGGTGTAAGCGAATTTGTCGCACCGTTTGCCTCCCGAACCACGGGCGTTCCAACAGTGATTGTGGGCTTGTCCTGCGGGTCGATATTTCCATTCTTGTCTCTCTTTCTCCCGATTCTGACATCTACGGTGTTGCCGTCGGTCCTGTCCTCATCCAACCTGATGATACCGCGCAAAGTGTCGACCTTGGATACCCTGATGTTGTCTACGATCATCTGCATCCTGTTGTTGGGGTTCTCCAGCGTTGGAAGGAAATCATTGTAAGACGCTATATGATGATTGACTATGCTTCGCTCCTTGAAAAACGCATTAACCAATTCTCTCATGATTACCCCCTCACCACGATGCGGTAGCTCACGGATACGCCTGCAACAGTATTCAACCTCACGATTTTTACCAATCGTCCCTCTTCGATGTCTATGTTGTGATACTCCTCTAAGACCTTAATACATGGGTCGCCCTTTCGTATCTTAGGCAATTGATCTTTTCCCACATTGTGTTCTTCAAGAACCTTGTTTTCTTCCTTCACGGGAACAAGGTGGTGTTCGGGAACCAGCACGTGCTCAAGAACATTTGCCTCCATAATCATTCAATCCCCCTTTTAAGGGAAATGTTTTTCCAGCCAGGACATATATTATCCACCATAACACCTCTTTGGGGTTTTGACGGGCCCGCGGGGATTTTCAAGGTCCTACACTATCTATACAGTGGTTTTTTATTTCAGTACTTGGAGTTGTTGAGCGCACTCCAAGGGACTTTCGAACCCCGGACCACCTGGTATCTTCTCTAACCAACGCATATTGCTCGAGCGTGACATTAGTCAGGTAAAAGCCAGATGCTCTTTCTAGAAAACTGTTCAGAGAACAGTCATTACCTAGCTGAGC
>DAOVAY010000007.1 GCA_030670795.1 Methanobacteriota archaeon
TTTCTGGAAACGAACTAGCCTACCTGGAAAAACGCGAGGGAAGGGCCTCGCTCGATGAGATTAAGCGATTCGTTCCGGACGGCACGGAAATTCTGATTTGCGAGGGGCTGGAGGTCGAGGACTCCAGCGTCCTGAAGATCATTACCGCCAAGTCAGTTGAAATGTTGCCCGAAACCTTTGAAATTCGGGGCGTGAAGGAAGGTGTTATCGCACTGTCCGGCATAATGGCGAATGAGACAAAAGCTCATAATGAATATCCGGTGTTCAACTGCACCTTGCCGGAAGATGCGGCAAGGCTTGCTGACCTGATTATGAAATGCAGCTAAAGCTTCTTCTGAGTATTTTTCTTTCAGATTTTCTCCGCTGGCTCGGGCTGTAAAGAAAAATCTTCAGTAAAAAGAAACACGCCTACGCCGAGGCGCACCACATTAGCATGGCCTCGGCTACCTCGCAATCAAAGATTGCTCACCTCGCCTGCTCGAAAATCAATTGTTTAAAAATCGTCTGCTAACTGGAACTCTCACCAATCCACAACCCAAACCGAATCAGCAATCACGTGCAACCAGTAGCCCTCCCCAGGCTTCATAGTATAGGTCGGTCCTGCTTCCTTGATATGATATGGCTCGGAGGTATCACAAACCATAACAGCATCCGCCCCCGTCCCCCACAGAGCATTAGCTACAGTTTCATTGGTTAAAGAAGGATAGCCGACGAGGTTCCAACCTGCGTATAGATTGGTGCTCGTAGAAGTCGGAATATACCCTCTTACGGTCAAGTTCACATTCGGCTCTGTGATGTTAATCCAGAATCCAACCTTGTGATTTAACGTATCAAAATCGTTCAGGGAATCTGGTCTGTAGGTGTTGTTTGTTTTCCAAGGTTCAGAACTCAGAGGGTCGTAGGTTTGGATGATGTCCCATTTACCAGTTATGTTTTCCAGAACCTCATCAATGGATTCATCACTCTGGACTAATGGTATTGATATTAGATTCCAGCCCTCTTGGAGAGAGATGTTGTAGGTTGGGTCTGGGGGGAAGTCTGGGTAGCGTTTGTAATAGATTTCGTCAGAATTCCAAACTACATGCTTTGTCTCATTAACAACGGATATTCGAGGTAAATTACTTTGTATTGGGTCAAATGTTAATCTTGTATCATCGCTCCAACTAATACCTCCATCTGTAGAATTTTTATAATAAACCTCCGTTTGGAATCCACCATAATCTCTACTATCACCCCAAACGATAGAGATATTATCACCTTCAACATCAATATCCGGCGATTGAATTAATGGCAATAGCTCTGTTAAATTTATTGGATTATTCCAAGTAACTCCACTATCTGTTGAATTTCGATAATAAAGTTGGTACTCTGGTCCAGGCCAGATTTCTTCTACCCAGATAATATTTATATTAGAGCCATTGACTGCAACACGAGACATAGTATCATCAATATTATTATCAGTTAATTTTCTTCCAACATGCTCAACTCCCAAGCCATTTTCCCAAGTATATCCATTATCTTTAGAAATCATCCAATAGACTTCCCAATCACCGTCCCGTTCGTCACACCAAAGGACCGAAAGATTGGATCCATCACCGCCAATCATAGGGCCAGCAATTGGAGCAGGTGAAAAAGTAATTCTTCTATCTTCATCAACTCCTTGACCATTGTCGAATGTGATTCCTCCATCTAAGCTGCGACGGTAATATATCTCTCCATCCCATCCATCTCGTGCATCCCCCCAAAAAATATGTATATTTGAATTATTCACATAAATTTCTGGACCTGCTGCATAGATTGTAGAACCAGGTATCCTTTTCTCTAAATTCCAAGTTGCACCACCATCAGTTGAATTTCGATAATAGACCATAGCATCTCCGCCTCTATAATCTTCCCACACAACATGGACATCTTGTTCTGAGACACCAACATCAGGGCATATAGCTACATAATTAGTATCAGAAACATTCATGGTAGAACTCCATGTCATTCCACTATCATTTGATTTTAAGTGAACAATATAATCATCAGAGGCGACTGGATCCCATTGTTCCCAAACTACATGGACATCTTCTTCATTGGTTGCGATTTCACAGTCTACATGAGTCATATCATCGTCAGTTAATTTAATATCATCACTCCACCCAGTAGGTATTCCTTTTTCTTCGACAACTGGGTTCTGAGATATAATACCTGGAGAAATAGCAATTGCTATTACCAGTGCCCCAACCACGAATAATTTAGTTAGAGATATTGTCCGACCTTTCATTAATGAAACTATTCTCTTTCACCTACAAATAATTATTGATATTTTTCAATTATATCAAAAATTAGCATACTAAAAATCAGTATGCTATAAATTAATATGCTGACAACAATAAAATTAAATACGCATAAATCCATTATGGTTCGCTCTGTTTTTTTTGTAAAGGGGCCGGAGGAGAATCATATGGAGAGTCAAAAACCAGGATCTCGTTCTTCCGTCCGCCCCACCTGCCGAATCCTGGAAACACCCCCTCTGGCCCATTTCCAATCTGCGGCGGGTGAAAAATGTTCTAGGCTCGAATCATTTCCAGTTTGCGTCTGGTCGATTGTATACGATTTGCGTCTGTTTTTCTTCCAATCTGCGTCTGTTCTTATTTCCAAAACTCGGCTGTTCTTATAGAATTTTCAGCAGTCGATTACCGGAGTGGATTTAGAGTTTCTTCTCCACGACCTTCAGAACTTCTGCCAGGAGCTTGTCCCCGTCCCTTGCCAACTTGGAACACTCCCTCTTCATTTTGGCCATAAATTTCTTGTTGGTTATTGATGGTAAGTTAATTTTCACGTTGAGAATTGCCCCGTGCATGCCTGCATGAGCCATTCGCGCGCCCACGCCCACGTCAGACATGGAACTCTTCAAGCCTTTGTCGGCAATTTCTCGGGCCAGTTTCAAGGCTTCGAAACATTTCTTTGCCGTATCCAGGGGGATGTTGATGGCTCCCTTGTAGGCGTCCTGAATGGCCTTGTTGCGGATTTTCTGCTCTTCCTTGGTCTTCTTCGGCAATCTGTTCGCGGCAATCACGGCGTTGAAGGCGTCGGTGTCTGCGTCCACATTGTAAAGCAGTGTGGATTTTATGGACTCGCCGCCCTTTCCTATCCTGCAAATGTCCTTGTAAACGTTCAGGAAGTCCTTTCCGCCGCTGAGATTCGAGACCATCGCGACGAGTCCGGCGCCCATCGCGCCGCCGACCGCGGACACGCTGCCTCCACCGGGTGCGACGGAATCTGTCTGGACTTCATCCGTGAAGCCGGACACCGTCATGTCAACGAGTTTGCACTTGTCCTCAAGCACGTATTCGATGACCTTTTCGTCCAGCTCGAAGGAGCTGAGGTCCCTCAGTCCCATGGACTTGACCGCGACCCCGATGAGCTCTCTCTCCGGTAGACCGGTGGGTTTCAGTTGTTTCTTAAGATAATGCCTTCCGGCAGCAACCATAGCCGCCTTAGGAACCAGCCCGACAATCTCGGAGCCAGTTACCCTTAACCCCCTTTTCCCGGCCTGCTCACAGACCTCGTCGAAAACCTTGTGAATCGGAGTTTTCTTGTAATTCGTCAGGTTAATGGATATTTGAGCCTGAGCGTACTCGTCAATGTACCAGCCAATCGCCCGGCAATAGTCAAACTTTCCTGGAATCGTCGTCTTCTCGCCTTTCTCGCCGCGGATGATTTCTCCATCCCTATAGAACTGGGTCGGGCTCTTGTCTCTCTTCACTCTGCCCTTCTCTCTGATGTCCAATGCGATGTCCGAGGCCAGCTTCTTGTCCTTCGTGTTGAGATTGACATTGTAGGCAATGAGAAACTCCCTGGCCCCACAGGCCATTGCACCGAATTTAGGTACAAATTTTGCAGGGCCGAAATCTGGCTTCATCTTCGGGTCCTTGAACTTCTTCTTTAAGCCCTCATACTCTCCTGTGCGGACATAAGCCAGGCTCTTCCTCTCCTTTGTTGACGCAGACTCCTCGTAAAGATACACAGGGAATCCCAGTTCCTTTCCGATGCGCTTTCCGACTTTCTTGGAAATCTCGACACAGTCCTTCATCGTGACGCCGCTGACCGGAATAAAAGGACAAACATCGGTAGCACCGAAACGGGGGTGTGCGCCCTTATGGCCAGTCATGTCGATTAACTCTGAAGAGGTCTTCACGGCCAAAAAGGCGGATTCGGCCATGCTCTCCGGCGTTCCAAAGAAAGTCAGCACCGTTCTATTGGTGTCCGCCCCCATGTCCACGTCCACTACCTTGCTGCCTTCCACTGACTCAATGGCTGCTACAATCTTGTCCAGAACCGCTTTGTCCCGACCTTCGCTGAAGTTGGGTACACATTCCACTATCTTTTTCATGGTTTCACACCTGGTGAAAGTTATGGTCTATATAAACGCCTCTGATTTAATGTTTGCTCTCTGGACAAGTGCATAAAATTTATACCACATGACATTATCGGTGCGACCGTGAACCATATGGAAAAGGAATATGCGTGCACTTCTTGCGGCACCAGACTTGTCGATAAAGGCACCGTCGTATTCGGCTGCCCCAACTGCAATAAGGCAAATATAGGACGGTGTGCCCAGTGCAGGAATCAGAGTGTCCCTTACACGTGCCCCGATTGCGGTTACGAGGGACCATAGGCAGTGAAATCATGGGTCAGGTTGCCATAACTTTTGAAGTCATGCCCGATGGTATCGAAGTAGATCTTGCAGAACTCAAGAAAGTCATAGAATCGGGTATCGGTGAGATGTGTAATATCCAAAATACGGAAGAAAAGCCCATCGCCTTCGGCCTCAAGGCATTGGTGATGAACGTGGTGGTCGAGGACGAAGAAGGCATCATGGATAAGCTCGAAGAAACAATCGGCTCAGTTTCCTGTGTCCAAAATGCCAAGGTCGTGGCGTTGACAAAACTTTAAAGCTAAAATTATATTTCTTTTAATATATTTTCTGTTCTCTGATAATACTTTTCAGCGCCTAGTGTTTTGAAGATTTCGACAGCTTTCATCAGATGGTTCTTCGATTTCTTCTTGTCACCCATGTCCTTGTACAGTTCACCCCACTCCATATGTATATGTGCCCGGCTGAAGGGTGATACTAAATCTCCAAGAACTTTCTCCGCCCTGATAAAGTAATCTTCCGACTTGTCCCATTCTCCCTTGAGACGATAGGCCAAGCCAAGGTTGCGGTTGGTGGCGCAAAGACCGATAACGTCATCCAATTCCTCAAGGATTTCCATTGCTTGCTCGCATTTTTTAATGGATTCGTCTAGTTTACCGAGCTTTGCCAGCGCTTCCGCCGTGTTGAAAAAGCTCCAACCCATCATGCTCTTATGGTTGATTTTCTCTGCCACTTTTTTACAAAGCTCGAATTGTTTTATCGCATTATCCCATTCTTCAGTCTGAAGGTAGGTGTCGCCCAGGTTATTGTGGGCGCGAGAGAGTTCGTGATAATCCCTAGTTTCTTCGAGATAGGTTGTACTTTCAATGTAATGCTCTATTGCAGTGTCTAGTTCTCCGATGTCACTGTACACCAATCCAAATTCTATGTAAGTAACGCCAATCATTGACTTGTCACCAGACTCCTTAGCCTTCTCCAGAGCCGTTTCAAAGTGATTTTTCGCCTTCCCGTACTCCCCCCTTCTCCAATAGACGTATCCCATTCCCCGATGAGCATCGGCAATGCCAGCAGGATTTCTCAACCGTTCTGAAAGGGCAAGTCCCCGCCTGAAGTTTTCAAGAGCATCGTTCCAAGCACTCTGTCTTTTATAAACATGGCCAATGTATCTGAGGGCTTCGGCCATCTTATCCCTCGCACCCAACTGTTCTCCCGATCTCAAGACCTTATGATAATATTTTACCGCATCATTCCAGTCCCCACTAGTATAGCAGATGTAACCAAGGCGTGAATAAGCCTCAAGCTCCTTTCTCTCCCTCAAAGAGTCTGTGCCCGCTTTTGCCAACTCGTTCAACTCGATGAGAAGTTTTAATTTCTGGATGTCCTTTCCCACTTTCTGGGCCTTCTCGTCACCCACGATAGGTCTCAAAACCCTGATCATCCTCTGTGAAAGAAGCACAAGGTCACTGATCTTGATGCTCTCTGTCTTAATACCCAGCTCGTCACATTGCTCCCTAAAAATAGACACGCCAAAATTACCTAGCTCTTGAGTTATTATACGCTGTATCTCTATTCCAATATGCCTTTCAGCTACTTTTTCTACCATGTTTTCATTTCCTCACCCACTCGGTATATAGTGTGGTCATCAGACTATCGGAATCAGTCGTATATGTGGCGGTCCCTTCTCCTCATCGTTGACTATTCCGTAAATCATGGTCTTTGGTTTTATGCCGTATATGCAGGGACATCGGTCTATCGTGGAAATCTTCAGGTAGGTATCGGACATGTTCATTATTTCCTGGGTGAGTTTCAGTCCGGGTTTAAGCACGCCTATGCCAATGTCTTTGGATATCTTGATTTTGGCCACACCCTCCAGGAGCTGTTTTATGGCCACGCCGCCGCCCTGAAGATACTCAAGAGTGTCGAATCCTGTGAAATCAATTATCGGTCTGTTCTCAGATCCCCTAAGTGCCTCCTGGTTGGCCTTCCATACCCTTACAGCATCATCTTTATTTCTGGTTCCTAAGGCCATGATGTAGGGGGAATCAGTGCGTGGTATGAAGTAATCGGCTATTCTGACAGAGTTCTCAAAAAGGTCTTCTGGTATGAACCTCTCAAGGTCTTTCTTAAATGATTCGGCATGGTCGCCGCCTGAGAGGACTGCGAAAATGCCCTTGTTCTGGGTTATGAAATTGAGCAATATCGGTCTTACGACAGAATAGTGTTCTTCGCTTGATACGTTTTCATCCACTTCTATCACGTTATAGCTGCCGGCGGCATATCCGCCTGAGAGAATTGTGTCAAGGGTCTCTATGCCTGTGCTGTAATGGGTGTCCGTATCGGGGAGGGGTTCCCAGATCTTTGGACCTTCAACATCTCCAAGTTTGAAAGGATCGAAACTTGTGAACCTTCCATCCTTGAGCGTGATAAGATATGACGGTTGATGTATCTGGGTGGCTCTTAATTTTTCTAAACGCATATCCCTGACCCTGCGACCATCCATAGTCCCGTGTGTGAATCGGATGACGCCGTCAACGAGAAATTCAACGGTTCTGGCTTCGGTATCTTCAAGTACGAAAAGCAGGTCAGCGTTAGAGCCTTCGACCAAATCTTTCTGGATGCAGGTCACGAATTCATCACTATCCAAACTGTACTTGTTTGAGATTCCTTCCACACTATCTATCACTACCATGGATTTGTCAGGGAGGTTGGCTTCAACATTCTCATACATCCTCTCAATCTCGGGCATCCTGTTCCTCTCAAGCAAAACGGAAAGGCGTGTGCGGTCCACTTTGTGCGGTGGTGCTAACGGTTCATCACTCACACTCCGTAGAAAGTCCCGGGCGCTGCTTAGGCGTTCGACTGTCTCACCATCATCCGTTTCACTTTCTTCTGGTTTATACATCTTATGCAATAAGATACGGCTGGCGTCTATGATACGACCGCGCATCTCATCTTCTTTCAGCCATGGGAATTGTTGGTATAAGGCTTCATCCGAAACCCTTGTAGAAAGATAAAAACTCTTTTTGGGGTCTGCCAGCTCCTCAAGCAATTGCAAAGCGAATGTGGTTTTACCCGTGCCTGCGGTTCCCTTGACCAGAAGAGAACGGCCTCCAACTCTTCCAAAGAACATTCTTATCTCGCTCGGAATGGAGATGCGGTTAGAGTTCTGCGCGTTCACTTGACAACACCTCCTTTATCCTATGTTCCGCTTCCTTAATCGCTTCGGTCAACCTTACATAACCCCCGTTCTTGCTCATGGCAACAATTATGGTTTTTTTATCTAAGCCACTTGCGACAAACGTGCCACCTGCCTCAGATTCAATAGTGACTCGCTGGGGTGTCGGTCTTCCAAGGCCGGAATATACCACTTCAGAAGCTCCGAGAATCGTAGCGGATAAAGTGGCAAAAGTCTCCAATGAAGATTCATCTGGCAAATGCCAGGCAATTGGTACGCCGCTACGCGATACTAGTGCGGTTATCTCTATATCGTATTCCCGTGAAAGTCTATCTAATTCTTCCCGAAGTTGCCCTACAATCGAGATATACTTACCCCCTTGGAGTTTCATAAGTATATGAATCAATGGATATATAAGATTTGGGGGTGAGATGGAACATTAGAAATCAAGCCAGGTATCAATGACGTATCTCGAAATCGGTGAATTCATCAGTTGGCTCGCCCCACTTAATTTCAATATCATCAACTCGGGCGTGAGGTTGTGATGTCTTGCACCACTTAATTACCTTTTTTATTATTTCTTCCTCGCCCTCGAACACGGCCTCCACCGAGCCGTCTCTAAGATTTCGCACCCAGCCGAAAAGACCCGATTCTCTAGCTTTTTCCATGGTGTTTGCCCTGAAAAAGACTCCTTGAACTCTCCCGATGAACTTCACCTGCGCTCTAGATTTCATGACGAACAATTGATTTACGGGTTCATAACTTTAACTCTCATTTGTAACAAACTAACCCTAACATTTTATATTATAGAAATATATAAGGGATGCAATCGGGTAAATTACCATGCCTGATACTTTGTTTGATTGATGGAAGGTGATTCGTGTGAGTTCCATTGTAAAAGAGGTATTGGCTCGTTCTGTTCCAGAGACCCCAGAGGAAGCAAGTCCAACCATAGCAAAAGTAGGTGGCCTTAGTGCAGAAGATGAAGAGCTAGAGCGTATATTAGCAGGTCTGAAAACCAACATCAAGATTATTGGTTGCGGCGGAGGCGGTAGCAATACCGTTGACAGGCTGGTGGAATCTGGCATTATAGGCGCTGAACTATATGCCATGAACACTGATGCCCAGCATCTTCTTACGGTTCATGCCCCACACAAGATTTTACTTGGCAGGAGAACAACCAGGGGCCTCGGGGCCGGGGCGCACCCACAGGTTGGAGAGGAAGCTACCAGAGAGGCAGAGGAAGAAATCAGAGAAGCGCTTACCGGTGCTGACATCGTATTCATTACATGTGGCTTAGGTGGGGGAACAGGAACCGGTTCTGCACCACTTGTGGCCAGCATAGCCAAGGATCTCGGTGCACTTGCCATCGCCATCTGCACAGCACCGTTCAGAGCGGAAGGCCAGATAAGGATGGAGAACGCGGAATATGGTCTGGACAGGCTTCGTGGTGTTGCCGACACGGTTGTCGTCATCCCAAATGATAGATTGGTAGAACTCGTACCACGACTCTCCCTAAACGCCGCCTTCAAGGTTGCGGATGAGGTTCTGATGAGGTCTATCAAGGGCATAACAGAGGTCGTCACTAAGCCGGGTCTTGTGAATCTGGACTTCAACGACTTCAAGACAATCATGCGCGGAGGCGGTGTCGCGATGATAGGCCTCGGTGAAGGTGAAGACGAGGACAGAGCCGCCGAGGCGGTTAACGAGGCCATTGATTCCCCGTTGATAGATGTGGACATTTCGGAGGCGACCGGCGCACTGGTAAACGTCACTGGTGGACCGGACATGTCAGTTGCGGAGGCTGAACAGGTAGCCGAGTGCGTACAAAGCAGAATAAGCGCCAACGCCAGGATAATCTGGGGAGCAGCCATTGACCCGGAGTTGGAAGGGCGCATACGCGTAATGATTGTGATCACGGGCGTAAAGTCAGCCCAGATGTATGGAAAGCAGGAGGTCCGAAAGGGTACGGAGTTGGGAGTTGACCTTATCAGTTAAACCATAAAGGGGGAATTATATGGTGGACATCGTCGAGCAATCCTGGGATATACAACGCCGTATCGAAGGCAAGGTCAAGAACCTGGGTAAGGGAAAGTATGGCAGAGTACTGAAAATGGCCAGGAAGCCTGAAAAGGAAGAGTACATCAAGGTTCTCCAGATAACCAGCATAGGATTGTTCCTCATGGGAGGCCTTGGTTTTCTGATATACTGGCTATGGACTAAATTTATAATATAATATTCAAGTTTTGGTGATTTTTTTATGTCATTGCTGGAAGACATGGATAAGGATGAAGCAAAGCCCGTGGACAAACCGAAAGAGGAACCTTTGAAGAGCACGCCGACTAGAACGGTAAAGTTGGAAACTGAGGACGATACAAAGCGCACAATAACCACGGGTGTCACCACGGATTACAAGTTAAAGCTCATAAACTGTTCAGAAGTAAATGACACGGTGAAGCTCACCGTGGACGTCATAGCCACTACCAGCCTCGGTGAGGAAGCTGCGGAGTGGGACATTAACATCAACATCCCAGATGCAAAGCGATGGGAAATCTCGAAGACCGGTCTTTCCGATAAGGAAGTTGAAGTAGAGGCCAATGAGACAAAGGGCCTAAACCTGAAGGTTACGGCACCAAGAGGTGCCAGGTACGGTGACACCGTGACCGTGGTGTTGACTGCCACATCGGTTACGGACCCAGCTATATCAGATTCAGTCACAACCCGTACAACCGCAATGCAATCAATGCTGGCCGTTAAGACACAGATAGGGCATGAACGCAGCGTGGCCGACACTCTGGCCGCGCGTGCGGAGAACATGGGCGTACACTCCATAATATGCCCTGCGCCATTACGTGGTTATGTAATAGTGGAGGCCATGAACACTGACCGACTGGTAGAAATCGTCAAGGGAATAAGACGTGCCAGGGGCATTGTCGAGGGCGAGATGGATTTCGGCGAGATAGAACATTACCTGACTCCGAAACCGCTTGTGTCTGGCATCGTGGAAGGCGATATAGTAGAACTCATTGCAGGACCCTTCAAGGGTGAGAAGGCCAGGGTGCAGCACATAGACGAACCGAAGGAGGAAATCACAGTGGAACTGTTCGAGGCGCTGGTGCCGATACCCGTGACCGTGAAGGGCGATAGCGTCCGCGTTATCGAGAAGGATAGGTGATTTTATGGTAGAGGTCATTGACGTACTAGTTGACGGGGGAAAGGCGACGCCTGGCCCACCGCTTGGTCCTGTATTGGGACCCATGGGTGTGAACATACCCCAAATCATCAGCGTCATTAACGAGAAGACAAAGGCCTTCGACGGAATGAAGGTGCCTGTAAAGCTAAAAATTGACCCCAAGACCAAGGATTTCGAGGTGAGTGTGGGAACACCCCCGACCAGTGCGTTGATTATCAAGGAGTTGGGCATCGAAAAGGGCTCCGGAGAGGCCAGCATGACCCATGTCGGGGATATGAGCATAGAACAGATAAAAAAGGTCGCGGAGATGAAGAAGGACTCCATGCTCGGCAAGAGTCTGAAAGACCGGGTCTTGGAAGTTGCTGGCACGTGCGTCTCCATGGGTATAACAATCAATGGGGAGAAACCGAAGAAAGCTCAAGCCCTCATTAAGGAAGGAAAGTGGGACGAACATTTTACCGAGTAAGTTCTTTATAACCCTCCGAGATACTGCCTCGGAGAATCGGTATGGGATATACCATCGCTGAAAAAATTTTGAAGCGCGCGTCGGGCGCGGAAGGAGTCGAACAGGGAGATATCGTAAACGCAAAAGTGGACGTGGCTATGTCCCATGATAATGCAGCCCTGGTTTCGAAGGTTTTCGGAGAGCTGGGTGTCGCAAAGGTTTGGGATGCCAACCGCATCGTCATACCCATTGACCATAGGGTGCCGGCAAATAACATAAAAACAGCAGAGGGGCACAAGAAAATCAGGGAATTTGCCAGGGCGCAGGGCATAAAGCACTTTTACGATGTGAAAGAAGGAGTGTGTCACCAGATAATGCCTGAGTTCGGCCATGTAGTTCCGGGAGAGCTCATCGTGGGGACGGATTCGCATACCACCACCTATGGGGCATTGGGAGCGTTCAGCACTGGAATCGGTGCGACCGAGATGGCCGGGGTATGGGCTACCGGAGAACTGTGGTTGAAGGTTCCGGAGACCTACAAAATCACACTTACTGGCCAGCTTCAGGACAATGTATATTCCAAAGACGTGATTCTTCACATTGCTGGAGATTTGACGGCAGAGGGTGCGAACTACAAAGCAATTGAATATTACGGACCGGCATTGGATGCGATGAGCGTAGGAGCCAGAATGACCATCACAAACATGTCGATGGAGATGGGCGCCAAGGCGGCGATTGCGCCTCCGGACGGGAAGGTGTTCGACTACCTCAAGGGGAGAACGGATAAGGAATACGAGCCCGTTTATACCGACCACAACGCGAGATACGAAAAGGAACTGGAATACGACGTGAGCCAGATAGGGCCGAAGGCCGCATGCCCGCACGCGGTGGACAACGTGAAGAACGTTGAAGAAGTGGTTGGGACACAGATAAACCAGGCAGTGCTGGGCTCATGCACAAATGGTCGGATTGAGGACCTGAAAGCCGGCGTGGAAATGTTGAAAGGCCGGAAGATTCACGATGACGTCCGTCTGATAGTCGCACCGGCGTCCAGGCAGGTTTACCTTGACGCTATGGAGCAGGGCATAATCCAAAAATTCGTGAGCGCCGGCGGATTAATCATTAACCCGGGATGCGGGCCTTGTCTCGGAGCCCACGAGGGAATACTGGCTGCGGGAGAGAACTGCATTGCCTCGACAAATAGGAACTTCCAGGGAAGGATGGGCAGCACCGAAGCGGGTATATACCTGGCCAGCCCGGCGACCGTTATTGCAAGTGCAGTGAAAGGCGAGATAACCGACCCGAGGGAGGTGGCCTAGTTGAAAGGGAAAGTTTGGAAATACGGTAAGGACGTGAACACGGACGTGATTCTACCTGGAAGATATCTCGATTCCTACGAGCCGGATTATCTGGCCTCTCACGCTTTGGAGGATCTGGATCCCAGCTTCTCGAAGGAAGTCCGGCAAGGGGACATAGTGGTCGCAGAGACCAACTTCGGGTGCGGCTCCAGCAGGGAGCAGGCAGCGAGTTGCCTGCGGTATTGCGGCGTTCAGGCAGTGGTTGCCAAATCCTTTGCCAGATTGTTCTACCGGAACGCGATAAATCAGGGAATCGCGGTCATAGAATGCCCGGAATGCGTGGATGCGATGAGTAAAGGAGATGAGGTCGAGTTGGACATCTCCTCCGGCACCATCAATAACCTTACTACCGGCCAGACAATAGAATTTAAGCCATTGCCAGAGTTTGTAATGGAAATCATAAACTCCGGTGGGCTGGTCGAGCACCTCAAAAAGAAATTAAAAAAGTAAATATTGAGTAGTCATCTCCTTGAACAAAATGCTAACTTAATCATGAGAAGTGTGATTTCTACGACAAATATTAATAATACTCAACACATTATCTTGGACTACTTAATATTGAGTAGGTGGGTGTTTATCACATGAAAATCGTATCTAATAAGAGCCTAGTTATCTTTGTGTCTATGTTGTTCATCTGCAGTTATTTTGTAGCATTCGTTGGAGTGTCTGGGGATGAACCAGAATGGTCGGATGAATTAAACAAGAAAATGGATTCGGGTCTCGAGGAAGCAAACGGCTTCATCAAACTCCGCGTGAATATTTATAACTATGCAGATTTGAAACAAGTAACCAAACAACTCGAAGAGATGGGAGCGGATATCCTACGGACCAATGCTGTCTCGATATATTATTTAGTCTGTAATGTTGATTCGGCGCTTATATACGATATCGCATCCATTCCGGCAGTAGAGTGGATGCAACAGGAGTTCGAACC
The DNA here is from genome assembly GCA_030670795.1 of Methanobacteriota archaeon. Classification (GTDB taxonomy): domain Archaea; phylum Thermoplasmatota; class Thermoplasmata; order SG8-5; family SG8-5; genus SG8-5. The sequence goes on from DAOVAY010000007.1 coordinate 13,751, forward strand.
GCAGACTTTGATGAACCAGATATCCTCAAACACATACATGGGCCATGACACTCCTCAGGCAGGAGGATTTGCTGGTAATGGAGTACTGGCAGAAGTGCAAGATAATGGTTGCGATGCAGATGCTGTTGTCGGTCCAGGTAATGGTCACCCTGACTTGAGTAATGTACTATGGACTGATGGAGGAGTTATTACCAATGACCATGGGACATGTGTGAGTGGCATAATGTTTGGCACGGGTGCTGGAGACCCAACTGCAGAAGGTATCCTGCCCCAGGGCACTGGTGCATTTGCACAATGGAACACTGGCAATTATCCTACTATTCAAAATCTGTGGAACGGCAACTTCAACGAGGGGCCCTCAGGCCTGAATGGGATAGCTCAGACGAACTCCTGGTGGTCCGGCGCCGTCATGACCTCTCAATACGATTCCTATTCAAATGAAATTGATACAGCCGCATTCGATTTCCCCCATGTACTTAATCACTGGGCCTGTGGAAACAGCAACTTTGGGGTTGGTCCATCGACTATGAGCACCGAATCCGTGTCCAAGAACGACATCAGCGGTGGGGCAATATTCCACATGGACACGGCTACTCTCTCGGACGACGATTGGCATAACAACGGGGGCGGATCCACACCTTCTCAGGGTCCGGCAGCTGATGGAAGGCAAAAACCAGACCTGTGCGGACCTTTTGACTGGATACACACGACCGACGAAGATCCTGGCGGATATGTAGGGGGTATGTACTATGACAACTTTGGAGGTACGAGCGGGGCAACACCGAACATTGCAGGCTCTTCATGTCTTGTTTATGACATGTACCAGGACAATTACTTTGACAATAATCCCGGAGGTAATTGGCCGTACTCTTGCACTGTAAAAGCCATGATGATTGCGAATGCCTACCAATATCCAATCGGCGTCAACGGCATCTATCGCGGTGTGGAAGGTTGGGGCACGCCGGACCTGGAGTACATGTACAATCTCGGTCCTACATATCACGTGATCGAGGAGTATCCACAGGCCATGAATGCGGGCGACAGTTGGAGTAGGGGCGTGTATTCAGACGGTACGAATCCTCTGAAAATCACCTTATGTTGGATAGATCCACCGGCACCGCCAACCACTGGGACCGGAAGGGCTTTGATAAACAACTTAAACCTCAGGGTCCAATCCCCAAGCGGGACAGTATACTGGGGCAACAACGGCCTCTACAATGATATTTGGTCAACATCTGGCACGGGAGCAAACAACTGGTATGACCCGGGTGCCCCTGGCCCCAATTATGCCGACAACCTGAACAATGTGGAGAACGTCTTTTTACAGACACCGGCATCTGGCGTATGGACAATCGAAGTGACAGGTCAGATAGGTGACATAGGCAGCGGTCCGCAGGACTTCTCAATGGTCGCCTCGGGAGCCCAGGGGATAAGCTCAGCCGGCACTATAGCCCTTGACCGTGCGATTTACGTGTTGGAAGACACGGCAACGGTCACGGTCAGCGACCTCGACCTGAATGTTTTACCAGGAGTGGCCGAGACTGTTGATGTGACCGTGGACAGCACCACCGAACCTGGCGGAGAACTGTTGACACTCACCGAGACCGGACCCGACACCAGCACATTCGTGAATTCAATTACCTTATCCGCTACAAACGGCGCCGGAATCTTACAGGTATCACATGCGGACATTGTCACTGCGACCTACAATGATGCAGATGACGGAAGCGGAAACCCTGCTGTCGTTACTGATACGGCGACAATAGACGGCTCACCACCCGGACCTCCAACCGGGCTTACGGTTCAATGGATAGATTACGTTCCCATAACCGTTTGGCAAGATGATTTCGAGGATGGTGACGTCAGCGATTGGACAGCCACTCCGGGAACAGGCATCGGTGGTGTCAGCACGGATACTGCCAACTCAGGCATATGGTCTATGTATTCGGCTGAAGGAACGCACACATGGGACTCCCCGGTCATGGACCTATCAATTCTCTCAAGTGCTGACCTGAGTGTCTGGATTCAACAGGGTGGAGCCTTCGGAAACAGCGAGAATCCAGATGCGGGTGAAGACCTACAGGTCTCGTATCTCAACGATGCTGCTTCTTGGAACCTGCTGGGTACATTCGCCGGTGCTGATGCGGCAGGTACAATTTACACACCGACTTTCCCGCTACCAGCAGATTCATTCCATTCAAGCTTCCAAGTCCGGTTTTACCAGACAGGGGGGAGTGGAGCAACATACGACTACTGGCACTGGGACGACCCCATTGTACAGGGTTTACAGGTCACTGTTGGCAGCGGACCGGACAATAAATTAGACTGGATACTTTCGGTCGATGATGGTGGTGGTGATAATGACGTCGCCCTGTACAACATCTATCGCGCGAACAACGAGTTCGGACCCTGGGATGCTGGAGCGTACATTGACAGTGTTCCACCAGGAACCATAACATACACTGACCCGGGTCGAGGAGAGTTCGACGGAATCAACTGGTGGTATGTGGTCAGAGCCGAGGATGCAATGGGCAACGAAGAACAAAATACGGTTGCGGTTCCAGAAATACCGCCCGGTAACGTGCCCCCCAGCATACCAACCAATCCCGTACCCGCCCATTTGGCGACCGGCGTTGGCCTGAATCCGGCTTTATCCGTTGATGTAGCCGATCCCAACGGTGATTCGATGGACGTCTCATTCTATGATGCTTCGGGCCCGACATTGATAGGGACCGATTTCGGCGTTCCCAGTACCGGAACAGCAACCGTCAACTGGCTGGGCCTTTCCGCCGATACAACATACAACTGGTATGCTGAAGCATATGACGGGGAGTTCACAACCCAATCCGCGACCTGGCAATTCACTACGATTGACATGACACCGCCTGGACCACCGACCGGACTCACGGTAGAATGGTGGGGCACGGCAAACACAATCCTTTATCAGGAAGATTTCGAAGGTGATGGTACACCGACCTTCGCAGAGCTCGGTTGGACCACAGGAGGCGGCAGTAACGACTGGCAGATAGGCACCCCCGCCGGTTTGGGTGGGGATTACGGTAATCCTGACCCAGTTGGAGCTGTCAGCGGCACATTCAGCATAGGCAACGACCTTACCGGCCTGGGCCCATTTCCAGGAGATTACGAGGCGAACATAGCTGTTGATTCCAACTGGATATATTCACCCGCTGTCGATTGTTCCCAGGCAACGTCCACGATGCTCTATTTCCAGAGGCACCTGAACGTCGAGCAGCCCTTGTACGATCACGCATACCTTGAGATTAGTACTAACGGGGCAACATGGTTCGAGGTCTGGACAAATCTGGTCGGTACGGAGGACTCCTCCTGGAGCGAGTACAGCTATGATATATCTGGCTGGGCTGACAACCAGGCAACCGTTTACATCAGGTTCGAGATAGGCTCGACCGACGTCGGCTGGCAGTATTCTGGTTGGAACATCGACGATTTGAGAGTAGAAGGTAACGTGCCAGGGTTAAATGACGATAACTGGCTCAACTGGACGCTCTCCGCGGACGATGGTGGCGGGGCCAATGACGTGGCCCTGTACAACATCTATCGGGCGAATAACGCAGGAGGTCCGTGGGATGCCGGAGCGTACATCGACAGTGTCCCAGCTGGAACGGACACCTACATGGACTTCGGACGCGGCCAACCGGACGGCATCAATTGGTGGTACGTTGTCAGGGCAGAAGACACAGTCGGCAATGAGGAACTGAACACCAATGCGGTTCCGGAGATACCGGTTGCAGATAATCCGCCAACAGTTACCGTGGATGCTCCGGGTTCAGCTCCGGGTGAGTCCTATCTTGAAGACGATACCGTGAACATCGACTGGACCGCAAACGATGACAATCCATGGGGACCAACACCGAACTGCTGGGTTTACCTGGACGACGACAACACAGGATATGACGGCGATGAAATACTATTGACGAACGCCGTGGATGCCAGTGTTGGTACTTATGCCTGGGATACCGGCGGTTATGTCGGCACATGGTGGATATATATTGTAGTCGAGGACAGCGCAGCTCAACCAGGTTCCGACTACAGCACCTTCAGCTTTACCGTCAAACCCATCTTCTCGATTGGCTCTTTGATGGTGGGTTGGAATCTCATATCCATACCGCTGATACCTGACGTCACCACTGTTCCGAACGTGCTTCTTGACCTTGACGGTGACACCACTTGGACAATTATTCAATATTACGACCCCCTCGACTCAGATCCTTGGAAATGCTATGCAACTTTCAAACCACCGCCCTTGAACGACCTCAACGATGTGAATCACACAATGGGAGTATGGCTTTACATCCCTGACGCCGTTGCCCTTGGAGACGGCTTCATCAAAGTGACCGGCACTCAACCAATCACCACGAACATTAATCTTTGGGCTGGATGGAATCTTGTGGGATACCCCTCGGACACCTCATTACTGGCTTCAATCGCACTTATCGGAACAGGGGCCGATATTATCGCAGTGTTCGACCCTGGACAACCCTATCGCATCAGGGATGAAATCGATCTCTCACTCGTCACCATGATGTCAGGTAACGCCTACTGGATACACGTACCGGCGGATACTATCTGGACCCTGAACTGGTAGCTAAGAATTCATAACCTTGATTCCGGATGGAATAAATTAAGTCCGGTGGTCTGGTCGAGCGTTTAAAACAAAAACTAAGCGATAGCCTGACCTAAAGCCATCCTGAATTACTAAATTCCAGATCTTAGGAGGCTGGCTGAACGAGCACATTAAAGAAAAATCAAAAAGTTAAAAGCTGAGTGGTCAGGAGAAGAACGAATCCCGCGACAAAATCATATAATACTCAACACATTATCTCGTACTGCTTAAGCTAGAGCAAGTGGGTGTTTGACACATGAAAATTTCGTTATCAAATAAGCGCCTGGTTCTTATTGTGTCAACATTGTTTATATGTAGTTATTTTGGAGCATTCGTTGGAGTGTCCGGAGATGAACCTGAATGGTCGCTTGAATTAAAAAAGAAAATGAATACGGGTCTCGAAGAGGTCAACGGAATCATCAAACTCCGCGTGAATATTTATAAACATGCAGATGTGGACGAGGTTGTAGAACAACTCGGAGCCATGGGAGCAGATATACTAAAGGTCAATGCTGTTTCGGTGAACTACCTAGTATGTTTTGTAGATTCGTCGCGTTTATACGATATCGCATCCATCCAGGCAGTAGAGTGGATTCAGCAGGAGTTCGAACCGCAGACCTTGATGAGCCAGATATCCTCCAACACTTACATGGGCCATGACACTCCCCAGGCGGGAGGATATGCAGGTATCGGTGTGCTGGCGGAAGTGCAAGATAATGGTTGCGATGCAGATGCTGTTGTCGGTTCAGGTAACGGTCACTCTGACTTGAGTAATGTGCTTTGGACTGATGGAGCGGTGGAAACCGGTAACCATGGAACATGCACGACCGGAATAATGTTTGGCACTGGCGCGGGTAATTCCAATGCCGAAGGCATCTTGCCCCAGGGCACCGGGGCCTTCTGCAACTGGAGTGTTAACAACGCCCTCTCGATCGCCAATCTCTGGGGCGGCACCTTCAACGAAGGGTCGGCAGGCATGAACGGGATAGCTCAGACGAACTCCTGGTGGTCTGGTTATCCTATGACTTCCGAATATGATGCGTACTCCAATGAAATAGATCAGGCCGCTGTCGATTACCCCTATGTCTTAACACACTGGGCCTGTGGTAACAGCAACTTTGGGGTTGGTGCATCGACGATCAGCACCGAGTCCGCGTCCAAGAACAATATCGGTGGCGGCGGGGTATTCCACAAAAACACACCGACCCTCTCTGACGATGAATGGCATGATGCTGGGGCCGCATCGACCCCTTCACAGGGTCCGACCGCCGACGGAAGGCAGAAACCGGACCTATGTGGGCCGTTTGATGCGATATGGACGACCGACGAGGAACCCGATGGATATGTCGCAGGTGATTATTTCAATAACTTCGGAGGTACAAGCGGGGCAACGCCGACCATCGCAGGCTCTTCCTGTCTTGTATATGAGATGTACCAAGACAATTATTTTGACAACAATCCCGCAGGTGATTGGCCGTATTCGTGCACCGTAAAGGCTATGATGATTGCAGATGCATACCAGTATCCGATTGGCGTCAACGGCATCGATCGTGATGTGGAAGGTTGGGGCACGCCAGACTCGGAGAACACGTACAACCTCGGAGCTACCTATCACGTAATAGAGGAATACCCCCAGGCCCTAGACGGTGGTGACACCTGGAGTAGAATAGTGTATGTTGACGGCACCTACCCGTTGAAAGTTACCGCAGCCTGGATAGACCCTGCAGCCCCCCCGAGCACAAGCATTGGTCGGGCACTCATCAACAACCTCAACCTCAGGGTTACATCCCCAAACAGTATGGATTACTGGGGTAACAACGGACTATATGCGGACATATGGTCGGCATCCGGGACCGGAGTAAACAACTGGTATGACACGGGTGCTCCCGGACCAAACTACGCTGACAACCTAAACAACATCGAGAATGTATTCGTGGAAAGTCCTACGCCGGGGTTATGGACTATCGAAGTGACAGGACAGGTCGGAGACGTGAGTTCCGGACCGCAGGACTTTTCGGTTGTAGCCTCGGGAGCCCAGAATATCACCTCGAAGGGAACCATAGACCTCGACGAACAGGCTTATGCACTTGAGGATGTGGCGACCGTAACCGTAGGTGACCTAGACCTGAATTTACTACCAGGAGTGGCAGAAACAGTGATCGTTACAGTGGACAGCACTACCGAACCAGGTGGCGAATCCGTCACATTGACAGAGATCGGTCCTGACACGAGCACCTTCGTGGGAACGCTGACACTTTCGGCTACCAATGGCGTCGGAATACTACAGGTTTCGGACGGCGATACGGTCACCGCAACCTACAACGACGCCGACGACGGTACAGGAAATCCTGCGGTCGTAACGGATACGGCAATAGTGGACTACGATCCGCCCGCACCACCAACAGGACTTACGGTGCAATGGGACGGTATTAATGACGTGACAGTATTACTGGAGGACTTCGAGGATGCTCTCACTCCCGAATGGTCCACCTACGAGAGTAACCCGACCTATGCTCGGAACATACGGGACACCTACTCGTCCGTAAGCGGAATATATTCCTGGAGAATGGACGTGACAACGAACGACAACTACAATCTAAACGAGCTAATAGTGTCCTTTGATGCAAGCTCATACAGCATTGTGAACCTCATATTCTCGACCATCGAATACGGTGACGAGCGAAATTTAATGTCCGCGACATTTACAGGGCACGAGGCATCTGATGGCATCGCGGTTTCTACCGATGGCAACAGCTGGACACGGTTATTGCATTATCCCGGCTTCGTTAGTTCATGGACACAATACGGTCCTTTTGATATAGGCTCCGTTATTCCAATAACAGGTACGGTTTACATCAAATTCCAGCAGTATGATAACTTTGCTCTGCTGAACGACGGCATCCTCTGGGACGACATACACGTCGTAGGTCGTGAGTTGGTCATTGGTTCGGAGGATAATCGAATCGACTGGACTCTCTCAACCGACGACGGCGCCGGGGACAATGATGTGGACCTCTACAACATCTACCGGGCCAATAATGCTGGAGGACCGTGGGACACCGGAACGTACATCGACAACGTACCTGCCGGAACCACAACCTACACGGATTATGATTGCGGCGAGTTCGACGGCACCAACTGGTGGTACGTGGTCAGGGCCGAGGACATAGTGGGCAACGAGGAGCTAAACATCAACGCGGTTCCGGAGATTCCGGTAGAACCAACATACGATATCGGACCGCTTCAGGAAGGCTGGAACTTCATTTCCACACCGTTGATACCTGACGACACCACTGTTCCGGACGTACTCCTTGATCAGGACGGTGACACCACGTGGGACATAATCCAGTGGTACGACCCACAAAGCGCACTAGGCTCTCAATGGAAGATGTGGGCAACCTTCAAGCCACCACCCCTAAACGACCTTAGCGACGTGAATCACACAATGGGATTATGGATTTACATTCCTGATGCAGTTGCCCTCGGAGACGGCTTCATCAAAGTTACTGGAACTCAACCAACTACCACAGATATAAATCTCTGGGCCGGATGGAATCTTGTGGGATACCCCTCCGAAACTCCGTTACTGGCTTCAATAGCGCTTATCGGAACAGAGACGGATATAATCGGAGTTTTCGATCTCGCGGAACCATATCTGCTCAGGGAAGAAACCGATCTCTCTCTCGTGGTCATGATTCCAGGTGACGCCTACTGGGTACACGTACCGTCGGATACGATTTGGACAGTGGTCTGGTAGATTGACTCCGTTTTACATCGATTAAGATGAGAATCTGATAAAATAACAAGACTCAGGCATCCCTCCATGCCCCAGTCTTTACAATCAAATTCTGGAAGCCCTGAACGGGGTGATTGAGTTCCCGGAGATTGTCTTTCGCTAAACGATATCAGTAACGGACCCTGCTGTATTTAAGGTCCAGCAATATTTCAACTTTACCAGACATATATAAAACTCTATCGCTATTATTAAATATTAAATGTATTATGTAGGATATATACACAATAAATTCAAGAGGAGTGAAATTCATGAACCAAATTGGAAAAGAAAGTTATGGTTCTGGGCAATGGAAAAGAACACTGGCTATTATGCTTGTATTATTGATGGTGGCAATGGTCGCCAGCCCTATTTTCGCGGCTGGGGAAGTTGAGGAACCCCTCTCCGACACGGAGATTTTATCGACCACTCCACCTGAATACCAACCTCTCGAAACAAATTGTTTGGTACCGCTTGGGCCAACAGGAGGTTCAGGCCCGAACGAGGTGAATTTCGATATCGGCCCATACCATCACACCTACAGCAGTGATAGAACGCGAGGGTACTGGTTCACGGCACCCTGTGACTTCAGGATTACAGCGCTGAGGGTACCCCTGGACGTGGGAACTGAAACTCAGAACATCGAGGTTATCCGCCTCAATAGCGCCCCCCCAGACTTTCCGACGACAACCAACAACTTCGATTCCCTGGGCTACTGGAATTTCATGGGTGGAAACGGTTGGACAACGTGCTCCATCAATGTATATACAGGAGAGGTCATTGGTATTCTTGGTGCCCGTGGAACAGCCACGATGCACAATCCATATGGTGCCACTTATACATATGACACAGAAATCTTTGGCAATCCCTGTACACTAAGGCGACTTGGCTTCCAGGATATTCTTCACAACACCCAAGCCTATAATGTATGGACAGAGGATTACACATACTCTCTCGTAGAGATGAAATACGACACCATCGGGCCTCCGAACAACATCCTTGTTTACGCGGATGATGCATTCCATACAGCACCGAACACTTACATAGACCAGGCACTGAATAGCCTTGGATACCCATACACGGCCCATTATGACGGTGATTTTGCAGGCTTCGAAAACAACCTTAGAAACGCCGGACCGTGGGACCTTGTCATATTCGGCGGTGAGATGTACGGACCACCAGATTCACCGTTTGATGCAATGAACAACTATGTCATCGGCGGCGGTCAGCTTATTTGTTGTAATTGGGACATAGCCGATATCCCCGGACACCCATTGTGGGCTAATATGGGTTGTACGTACGTAAGTGAATACGGAGCCCCTCCTGACCCTGTGTATTGGTGGAACCCTACTCACCAATTCTTCAACAATCCCGAGTCAGTTCCTGAATTAACCGTTTTGGGAGATCCAGGTTATGGTACCTACGGTCACCGTGTGGAGCCATTGCCGGGCTTCAGTGCTCCGGCAGGATACACCACACCGGGACCTGACCCGAACGAGGCGGCAATAATATATGGCAATTATGGCCGTACAATTTACAAAACATTTCTGGATGGACAGAACGACGCAGACCTGGACGGAGATGGTTTATTGGATGGAGTGGAGTTGTGGATCAACATGATTAGCAACTTTGGTCCAATCACTCATCCGGACCCTCTGACGATTTACTGGTATGACGATTATGAAGAGGAAGATTATCCGGGTTCTATCAGAGAATTCCTTGAAAGTCAAGGTCATACAGTGACATATCAGGAGAACCAGCCTGGCTTATGGCCGGATGCGGCAGCGTTGATCCCAACATATGACGTTATCGTGGCAGAGCACACTTGCGGTGACGAAACCATCATCAACTTGGACCAGTGGTTCGCTGCCGGAAAAGGATATGTTGCCTTGATAGGGCAAGAAATGTACAATGACCCTCCCGAGGACGATTACATCATGAATCTACTGGGAGTAGGCCCGGATGGAAATAGTGGTACTGGCTGGGACCACGCTGACCTCTTTTGGACGGACCCGGGTCATCCTATTGCAACTTATCCAAATTACGGTTGGGACATCACCGGGATACCGAATGCACAATACCAGTATTACGTTGACATCATAAACGGACAAGATGTGGTGGAGGCTCCGGGCGGTGTGGTAATGCAGACGGTTGATAACGTAGAAGGAGCAGGAAGGATAGCTTACATGGGCTCCAACTATCATAACAATGACAGGACAGACCCGGAGGTCAGAAAGATGGTCGAGAACATGCTCTATTGGACGTACGTACCACCGCCAGACTATAGATTCTGGCCGTTACCTGTCACTCAGACAAGGTTCGGGTGGACCGGGGACTGGGTTGACCACTATATCACGATCCAGAATACTGGCTTGGAGAGAGACGTCTACCTGCCTATGTTCCATAACAATAACTGGTGGACCAAATTCCATTGGGTTGATACAGATATCATCACCGGGGAGAAGTCCAAAGGAGAACAGACCTGGTGGGTCGGACCTGTAGATCCTGGTAATTCAATTGATTTCATTGCCAGCGTGTTCATGCCCGGCGTGGTCATCGGAGATTTCGACAGGGCAGATATAAGCATTACATCCCACGGCGACGGCTCGGTGGTCAATACCGTGGAGATATACACTCGAACATCACTTGGTACGTGGTATTTCAATGATTTCGAATCCGGCGTATTCGGACAAGGAGTAACACCTAACCTTGACTGGACAACAGATGATGTTGCGAGAGCGGGAGTCAATGATATGACCTCTTGGTCAGGAACCTACTCAATGTACACGAGAGGGGGACCCGTGGCAATCACTTCCTGTATGATGCACATGGATGGTATACAGACAGGAATCGTCAGTTGCATTATCCAGAGAGGTGACGATGGCTTCAGCGAGGACCCTGATGCAGGAGAAGACCTGGTCATCGAATACAAGAGGGAAGGCGTGGATTTATGGGGGCAACTGGGTTCGTTCCCGGGTGATGGCACACCAGGCGAGATATTCAGACCATTGTATGTCCTGCCGCAGAATGCATTGCACCCGCGATTCCAGCTCAGGTTCAGACAGACTGGAGGTGACGAACCCACTGGCGATTACTGGCACATAGACGACGTTTATATAGGACCGCCAACCTCTAATGTTAACCTTCTACCGGATATTTTGCCCCCGGTAAACGGTGCGCCTGGAGATCTAATTCTGTACGATATGCAATTCGACAACGACGCAATTCATCCTGACCTATACGAGTTGTCTTCTAACGGTAGAAGAGCGCCAATAAATTTCTGGCTGCCTGTCTTCAATGACGACTTCGATGATGGAAATTACAACGGCTGGACGGTCGTGGATGAAGGAACCAGCAGTGCACCTAGTAACTGGTGGGTTGATGGACCGGGACGGGTACGGCAGACCGCCAACATCCACACTTGGGACGACCCCGAGTGGTCCGGAACCTATCTGTATTATGATAACGGGTTCGGCTGGACAGATTACATCTACCAAACCAGCATATATCCCGTGGACAACGATGGCATCGGCGTGATGTTCCGGTACACTGATAACGACAATTACTACAGGTTCAGGTGGATGAGAAATTACGATTACGTAGGTGAAATCCCGGGAACCCAATACCGAGCACTTGACGTCTGTGTAGGTGGAGTCTGGCATTTACTAGGATGGGATAGTGTGATTATGGTTCAGAATGTCTGGTATGACTTCACGGTGACGTGCGTCGGAGACAGAATTCAAACATACATTGACGGCAGTTTGATATTCGATGTAACGGACGGTAGCCTGACCCAAGGAACAGTTGCCCTATACACTTGGGGACAGGACAACACATACTTCGACAATGTCATGGTTCACGATTATTGTGTACCTTTTACGGCAATCGGGCCAGTGTACCCTGGTGAAACCGTGAACTTCCTTGCCACGGTTGTGGTGCCAGATGACATTCAGCCCGGTGAAAACTATAATCCTGATATTATTGTCTTTTCAACACTTGACCCTAGCATATATGATTTCACTCAGACACATATCACTGGACTGTCGCCACCAGCCCCGTCCGGCGAAAGTGCTGAACCCCCAGAATGGATGGACAGCGACGAAGGCGTTGAACCACCTGTAGAAGAAACAGAAGAGGTCCCCCAGGAAGAAACAGAACCAATTGAAGTAGACCCCGTTGTGGAAGAACCTATAACTTCTGGTTCTCGCCCTTCAACCATACCTCAACCGGAGCCATCAAACGATGTTGATGACGAACCAACCACAGAAGACATCGGTGAAGTTCAGAATATTATCGAACCCGAACCTTCAGAAGTGATTGATGAAGGCGAGACGGCACAATCCGCAGACACGGGGGATGAGGAACTCACAAATGGCATAGACATTGGAATGTGGACACTGCTCCCCGTCTTCTTCTTCATTACTCTGGTACCATCAGCTCATCACTATAGGAAGAAGAAAAGATAGGATGCCGGAAACAAGGATTGAATCCTGTTATATCATAACCAGTGGTAGCCATCTGAGGCAATGATGAAGTATCAGAGAAACTCAACCCGTCCGCTTTCAATATCATATATAGCCGGCTGAATGCGGAGATGCTGCTCTTCAACGGCCATTTTTACAAGCTGGCTACGCTGAGGGAGTAACTCGACCTGCTGTAAAGAATTGGCGATAACATGATTTTCATGGCGAGAAAATGAATCTCGGATTTCCTTGAGAATGCCCTCCGTGTTCCCACCGGACTCCTCCGCAGCCTTTACAGCACCGCAGCGGGTGTGGCCCATAACAATAATCAACCCGACCTTGAGGTGGGCAACTGCATATTCAATGGATTGGAGAACGCTATCATCAAAAGAGACATTGCCAGCCACTCGAATCGTAAAGATGTCTCCGATTTTCTGATCGAAAATATATTCCGGGGTAACACGGGAATCCGAGCAGGTCAGTATAACTGCCTTGGGATTCTGTCCAGTGACATGTTTTCCCAACCTTTTTCCTTCTCTTGAAACGAAACGCCGGTTTCCATCCGCAAGTTCTTTTATTATGTCATCTGATTTCATATTTACCCTTTTGCAGCAACCACTATCGAACGGAAATATTTATGCTTTCCATCGCTATCCCCTACGAGTGATATTATGAAGGTCTTGATGGTGGGTGGAGGAGCGCGCGAGCATTGCATAGCCAGTACCCTTGCAAAGGAGGATATTGAATTATATTCCGTGATGAAGAATAAAAATCCTGGCCTGGCAAAGCTTTCTAAGGAGTTTTTCTTGGTTCCAGAGACCGAGGTGGAAAAGGTGAGTGACTGGGCCAAATCCCAAAATATAGAGATGGCTGTGATTGGTCCAGAGGGCCCTCTGGAAAAGGGCATAGTGGATGAGCTGTTTTCCGTTGGAATACCTTCGGTGGGCCCGTCAAAGTCCTGTGCAAGGTTGGAGACCAGCAAGTCATTCACCCGACAACTTCTTGAAAAGTATAATATTCCTGGCAATCCGGAATTTAAGGTCTTTAACTCTCGGGAAGGTGTAAAAGAATATATGGAGGAATTGGGAGAGTTCGTGGTAAAAGACGAGGGGCTGTGCGGTGGAAAGGGTGTAAAGCTCAGCGGAGAGCATCTGGCCAATGTTAAGGAAGGGCTCGAATATGCAAAACACTGCATTCACAAGAGCGGTGCCGCGGTGGTCGAGGAGAAGTTTGTCGGGGAGGAATTCAGTCTGCAATGCCTTAGCGACGGAAAGACCGTGATAGGCTCGCCGCTGGCCCAGGACCACAAACGCGCTTTCGAAGGGGACAAAGGACCGAACACTGGCGGAATGGGCTCATATTCAGATTCCAATCATCTCTTACCGTTCTTAAGCCATGATGATTATGATGCCGCGATTGACATCACTCAGAAGGCCTGTAAAGCACTGAATGAGGAGTGCGGAGAACCCTATAAGGGAGTTATGTACGGCGGTTTCATCGCCACTAAGAAAGGCGTGAGGCTCGTGGAGTTCAATGCCAGATACGGCGACCCGGAGGTCTTGAACATACTCCCGCTTCTCGAAACCAGCCTTCTCGACATCTTCATTGCTGTCATTGACGGCAACCTCAAACCAGGCATGGCAAAGTACTCTAACAGGGCCACGGTGTGCAAGTATGTGGTACCGAAGGGCTATGGTATAAAATCCGAAGCTGGCTATCCGCTGGAAGTGAATGAGACCGCTATTCGGAAAGTCGGTGCACAATTTTATTATGCAGCCGTGAACGAGGAAGAGGGTAAACTATTCACGACAACCTCTCGCTCTTTAGGGGTGGTTGGAATCGGCGGGACATTATCGGACGCGGAGGCAAAGGCAGAAAGGGCGCTGGGTCATGTAAAAGGCAACATATTCATGCGCCATGATATAGGCACTGCCGAGGCCATTAAAAGAAAGATAGAGAGGATGAAGGACATCAGAGGCTGACTATCCTACATACCTCAGAGCTTCCGCAGGCGAAATCTTCGAGGCATTCCTTGCTGGGATGATTGTGCAGAGTATGGTTGCGAGGTAGGCCACCACCGTGACCAGGACGATGCGCGCCCACGGTATTACGTACTCGATGTTGTCCCCGAGATCGCTGACCATCACATTGAATATCTCGTATGAGACGACGATTCCGGCAAACGTACCCATGATCACGCCCATGGTGGCTACGAACAGTATCTCGATGAGGAAGGCGTTGCGTATGTTCTTCCTCTTGAATCCGATAGATCTAAGTATGCCGATTTCGGGGGTGCGTTCAATCACTGATCGTATTGTGATTATGCCCAGGCCAGCAACGCCCACCACCAGGCCCAGGTAAAGATACAGCTCGAACAGTACGAAGATTGAGTTCATCATCTCCATGGTGTCCTCGGTCAGCTCACGGATAATTCGGGTGTTCATGCCAATGGCGGCGAAGTCCTTTTCCAGCAGGTCAGCGGTTGCGCCCAAATCAACACCTTCATTAACGTCTATCATGAACACGAAGTTGACCATTCCTTCTATGCCGAAATCTTCGAGGGCGTTTGCTCTTGATATGAATGCACCCATCATTATGCTCTGGTCCATTATGCCGATGACCTGGTACTGCTCGGTAACGTTTCCGGTGAGGGTTGTGAAGGTCAAGCGGTTGCCCACCTGGATTTGTGACATCATGGCCATCATGCTGTTGAACGCGACATACTTAGAACCAGGTTCGGAAATTGCAGCCCAAACGTCATCCGCAGTCTCATATCCGTCCATGGTTTGTGTGAATTCGAATTGCCTGGATTCATAGAAATCGCCGTCAATGCCGTATATCAGGGTCCCGGAGAAGCCGATGTCAAAGCCGAATCCCGGGTGTGGTCCTTCGACCGCATCTGTATTGTTTACTTTGATGGCTACGGTCCTAGAGACTTGGGAAATATCTGCATATCCAAGCACTTCGGATGAAACCGGAACAGTCACGTTCTGGTTGGTGTCGAAATATGAGACGTTGTATAAGTCGAGCACCGGATTCTGGACCTCGGCGTAGAGGTCGAAGCCCCCGCCCTGTTTGAGTGTTTCCTCGTCCAGGTCCATTACGAATATGCTCGAGAAAACCGAAAGCATGACTATCATATAGACCACCAGGGCGAACATGGCCACGCTCATGCCCGTGCGGAATTTTTTACTAAGTGGGTAGGACACAGCCGTCATCACCGTTGGACGGAACTTCTTCACCCTGCCAAAGGTGTTCACGATTGCCATGATGACGGGTCTGGAGTTATACATGACCAGCAATACGAGGCTTAGGACTATTAACACGCCAGACATGATGAATGGCATTTCGAGGTTGGCGTTCCCGGCATCCCCGAAGAAGGTTCTGATGGCATAATATGTATAAAGGAATACGCCCAGGCTCGCAGCAGTTACCGATATCCTGTCGCCAATCCAGCGCCACAGGATTAAGGTAAGACCGGTTATCATGCCGGAAGGAGCCATCAATTTCACCATGAACTCGTCCCAGTGCAGGAAGTACGTGTACACAGAACCAAGGGTCAACAATATGCCGAGTAACAACATTTTCCAGCTCTTGCGGTCGCTCTTGGGTTCCTCTATACCCCTTATTGCCCGGATGATGTTAAGCTTGCTAATCTTCCACGAGGTAAGTAGGATCGTGCCAAATGTTATGGCGAAGCCAGTGCAGAATGCAGTTATCAAGCTGAAGTATTCGATGTGGAAAGGGATGACAACGTCGGCTATCATTGTAGCGATGTTGTTGATCATGAATATCAGGAAAGCGCCTAGTAGTACGCCGAACAGGGTACCCATGGCGCTTGCTATTGTTCCGTAGGTAAGACCCTCGTAAAGGAATGACTGCATAAGATGACGACGCTTCAAGCCCACAGCTCTGGCCATGCCAAGCTCTGATTTCCTTTCCTCAGCCAGCATGGTGAATATGTTTATTATCAATATCACACCGGCGAGAATCGCGAACGAGCCGAATATCGTGAGAAATGTTGATAACAGGTCGTTTATATCCCTGGCCAACTCAAGGTTGTCCTGCTTGGTGGCATCAACCTCCAATTGATACGTGAAGGAGTACGAGGCCGTCACCGTGTCTCCCGTCTGGAGGGGTGAGTAGAATATCACCGCTCCCGAGGGGTCGTTCACTTCAAAGAGCGTGGGTGACAGCGCTGTACCGTTGAGCTCGAGGCTGACCGTGCCTGTTACGAGGTTGTTGTGGGCAAGCATGGCATATGTTTGGTTCGCCGAAGCAAAGGGTACGGCCAACTCACCGTTAACCGAGAACGTAAAGTTGGCCAAAACCTCCTCTACCACCCCTTTAACATCATCGCTGCTGTCCACACCGTCCTCCACACCACCGTTGTTCGAGACCTTAATCTGAGTTATCATACCCGGTTGCTGAAACATCTCCTGTGCGCTGCCCAGGTTGATGAACAGGTTGAAGTTGTTCAGCCCTATACCTGGGCTGTACCTTGCCTTTCCAACGTCATCGACGATGTGCCTGACCGTCATTGCGCGGCTTTGTATGTTCCCGTAACCGGCATAACTCCCGCCAAGGGTGTAAGTAAGGAGAAGGGTGTCGCCTTCCTCTGCATCTAGGTTCTCAGCGAGTTCGTAGTTGATAATTGTGTCGTTCGCACCCAGGTCGTTACCCTGTGTAGTGCTACCATCCATTTTTGTGAACAGACCGAAGTCAGCATCCTCGGAATGGTCGAATCCCATCAGAGATGCGGACGGCTCGAACTGTCCGGTTGTCGTGTGTCGTATACTTACAGTTTGTGCATACAACGGTGCTATACCGTCAGTAAGAGCACCGACAGTGGCATCATTATTAATAAGCGTGAATATGGATTCGTCGAAGGGCGATTGCGCCTC
>DAOVAY010000005.1 GCA_030670795.1 Methanobacteriota archaeon
CCCCCCTCTTGGTCGGTGAGAACTCCAATTTATCCAAAGAGGCCATCAATGCAATGTCCAAGTTAGCTATGTCTTTAGAAGCTATGAACACAGTGTCATGCTCCTCCATTCCAACTATGGCTTTGCTCTTTTGGGTGTACCAGTCTATGAAATTTAAGATCTTTTTCGATTCACAGGATGGGACGTTCACCTTCAACATGGTCAATCTGCTTTTCGCCTCTTTTATGCTCATCGAAGAGACGGCAACCAGGCCGGCATCTCCCTCTCTCAGACCGTGCGCAAGGAATTGAAATGCAAAGTGATATTTTTCACTCCCTGGAGGTCCCAGGAGCAGCACCATGTTTTTATCCGGGACACCCCCATAGAGTAGAGAATCCATGCCTTCTATTCCAGTGGGTAAGTTTCCTCGTAATGAACCTCGAAGTATGTAGTTGGCAATTTTAAGCCTTGAGAACGGTCCAGCAAATTGCTTCTGAACGTTTTCAACACTATCTCTTGCCCTCTCAAAGGCGCTTTCCCTGCCCCCCGTAAATGCGTCAATTTCAATTAGTGAATCATACACCTTTGACAGGTCACGAACAATAGTTACCGAATCCCACTTATGAAGCCCCATAGAAACACGGCCGGTGTTGTCTACATCAACCCCCTCAAGGATAGGAAGGCTCTTCCCGAGTGCTTCAAGCTTTTTTAAATAAAGGATAATTTTACCGCTTTCAGCCTGCTTCGCAAGATAATCATTGAATAATTTCTCAAAGACAACTGAAGCTTCTACAGAACCTGTATCCTCCACCATATAAATTCGTCCACGATATGTTAATATTGGACACAATATGGTAAATACTAATAAAAAATCTTCCATCACTAAGATTGCTAAGAGAAAATATTTTAGATTAGATACGTATCAACCCCAACCAAAGGGCTTATGGTCTAGCTGGTTACGTCGGTCGAGCTACTCTTTTCGACCGGTGCCACAAATGACATCGCTCTCACACAGCGGGGATCTCCGGTTCGAATCCGGATAAGCCCATACTTATTTTGAACAGCGTGGGGATGGGTGAGAAACGAAAGCCATTTAAGGAGGCTTTCGCATTGGGTTGACGATAAGGAGATTCTATGGGAACTGGCAGCGGTTTCGGGAAGGTGATAATCTTTAACGAACATTTCGTGGTCTTTGGCATTCCAGCAATAGCCTCGGCGATCGACTCTAGAACGGAGGCTTTGGTCGAGAGAATAGATGCTCCTTCTCAACTTGTACCTTCTGGCAACGAAGGCTCCTTAGGTGATGGATGGGTGCTGGAGGACAACCGGCCGGCAAACCCAGGATATAAAGTGGAGAAATATGAGCATCAGAAAGAATCTATTAATCTGGTGCTGGATGCTGCCGGATTCGACGCTTCGGAAAACAACATAAGAATCACCCTCGGCGGAAGCCTGAAAGCGGTGGGCGGCGTTGGTGCCAGCGCAGCGGTTTGCGTGTCCATTGCCCGGGCTTTGAATGACGAATTCAGCTTGGGTTTTGATGACGATAGAATCAACAAAATCGCCTTTGAAGGGGAGAAGGCGTATGCTGGCACCCCATCCGGAATCGATAACACAGCCTCGACTTATGGCGGTCTTCTCTGGTTCGAGAAAAACCTGCAAGGTGGCGATAACAAGATAGAACTCTTGAAGGTAAGAGAGCCGATAAGGATTGTCATGGGAAACACCGGCCTGACCACGAACACCAAGGCTGCGGTTGAGGGCGTGAGGCAGAGAAGAGAGGCAAATCCGGAGCAATACAAGGGCATTTTCCAGGTGGCCGAGGACATTGTTTCGAAGGCGAGGCTTGCTCTCAGCGCTCATGACCTGACAATGATGGGCCAGCTTATGGACACGAATCATAAAATTCTTCAGGAAATCGAGGTTTCGCATCCCAAACTGGACGAACTCGTCAGGATTTCGAAAGACAACGGCGCACTGGGAGCCAAAATGACAGGCGGCGGTCTCGGCGGCTACATGATCGCGCTTTGCTCGGACGAAGCAAGCCAGCAGAGAGTTGCGAACGCTATTGAAAGCGCCGGATGCGAGGCACTGAGAACGACAATCGGCGTATGATTTTTTACGTCACGTGTCGACCTGCCAGACGGCAATTATTTATAGAATTGGCAGATAACAGATTTTATAATCAGCCGGAGTGATTGAAATGACCTTGAATGAGTTCGTAACTGTGCTGGAAGAGAAGGGTCTGCTTGTGAGGATAAGAAATGAGGCGGACCCGAAGTTCGAGATACCCACGATAATGAAGAAGATGGACGGGACACCTTTGCTCTTCGAGAACGTGAAGGGCCATGATATGGGAGTCGTGGCCAACATCTGCTCGACAAGGCAGCTGGTAGCCCTGGGTCTGGGAGTGCAGGAAGACGAAATACTAAAAACTCTTATGACGGCCATCGAAAGTCCGAGGGAACCGGATGTGGTGGAGGCCACTGGGTATGTTGATAGAGAGCTGGACCTAGGCAAACTTCCGATTCTGACGTATTACCCGTTTGACGGAGGCCCGTATGTGGCGTCGGGAATAGTCATCGCCAATGACCCAGAACACGGAATCAACGCATCCTACCATCGCGGAATGGCACTTTCCAATGACAGGTTTGTCTTCAGGATACTCCAGAGGGACTTCAACAAGTATATCGAACGGGGTTTGAGGGAATTCGCGTTCTGCATCGGCAATGCCATACCCGTTTTACTGGGTGCTGCCATCTCCGAAAGTACGGGAGTCCACGAGCTGGCAATAGCCAATGCCCTAAGGACATCCCATCTTATAGAGCTGGATGGACATAGGGTGCCACAATCAGAAATCATCATGATTATGGAGTTTACAGGAGAAATGCATGAGGAAGGACCTTTCCTGGATTTGACGGAAACGCCAGACATTGTCAGGGAGCAGCGAGTCGCCAGAGTGAAAAAGATTTTTGTCAGGCCGGATGCACTTTTCCACGGCCTATTGCCGGGAGGACTAGAGCATAAGATTCTGATGGGTATGCCGCGGGAGCCGAGTATTTATCGAGAGGTCTCACAGGTTTGCGATGTAAAGGACGTTCTCGTTACGCCTGGCGGATGCTCCTGGCTGCACGGGGCGGTCAGTATCAGAAAGAAAGCTGAGGGGGATGGTAAAAGGGCAATCGAAGCAGCCTTCAGAGGTCACAAATCAATGAAACACATCTTCGTGGTGGATGAAGATATTGATATTCACAAGCCAGAGGAAATCGAATGGGCCATGGCAACCAGATTTCAAGGAGACAACGACCTCATCACAAAGCAAGAGAAAGGCTCCTCTCTCGACCCATCATCCGACCTCGAAACGAGAATGACGACGAAAATGGGTTTTGACCTGACAATTCCTTGGGGACGAAATCCAGATGATTTCAAGAGGCCAGAGTTACCTCTTAAGCTCAATCTGAAGGATTACCTTCAGGGGGAAAAATAATGCACTTGACCGCCGACCAAGAGAACATGCTGAACGGCGAAAACGGAGAAGTGGTCGAACGTCTGTTTAGGCTATTGGTCAGGTTGGGAGACATATACGGTGCAGAGCAGATGATTCCGGTAGGTTCCGTTCAAGTCGCCGGAGTTTCCTATAAATCCATAGGTGACCCCGGTCTTGAGTTTCTTGAAGATTTCGCAAGCAAAGGAGCGAAGGTGAAGGTTCTCACTTACTTGAACCCCGCTGGCATGGATCTGGAGAACTGGCAGGAGCTCGGGTTTCCCCGGGACTTTGCCGAGCATCAGATAAGAATTATGGAGGCATTCAGGCAAATGGGCATTGTTACCACAGCGACCTGCACCCCCTATCTTGCCGGTAACCTTCCCAGATTCGGAGAGCACATAGCCTGGTCAGAATCTTCGGCTGTCTCATTTTCCAATTCGGTCATCGGGGCCAGAACAAACAGGGAGGGCGGCCCCTCGGCACTGGCTGCGGCGATTTGCGGCGTCACACCAAATTATGGATTACATCTGGAAGAAAACAGAAAGCCCGAAATCGTTGCAAAAGTGGATGCCGAGCTGGCCTATAATTCTGATTTCGGAGCGCTCGGTTATTATGTCGGAAAACAGGTGAAGAACAAGATTCCATATTTCAAGGGGATCGGGCAGGCAAACACGGACCAACTGAAGGCTTTAGGGGCGGCAATGGCCGCCTCGGGAGCGGTCGCCCTCTATCATGCCGAGAATTTAACTCCGGAAGCTGGCAGAATGGACATTGGCGGTCTTGAGACAATAGACGTAACGCAGGGTGACCTCGATGAAACGTACGAGAATCTTAACACTGGTGAATTGCCCGACATAGTCATTCTCGGTTGCCCTCACGCTTCGCTGCGTGAGATTTCCAGCCTAGCTGCTAAGGTCAAAGGAAAGAGCTTGAAGAAGCCCATCTGGATATGCACATCAAGGGTGATGAAGGGGGCGGCCGATAGGTTGGGATACATTGAGACAATTGAGGCCGCAGGAGGCAAGGTCGTGGCAGATACGTGTATGGTGGTTTCCCCGATCGAGGAAATGGGCTATGCGACCACTGGTGTTAATTCGGGCAAGGCGGCCAATTATCTTCCCGGGTTCTGCAAACAGGATGTCGTGTTCTACAATGTCGATGAGCTCATCAGGAGGCTGGCACAATGAAAGGAAGGATGATAAACCCAGGTAAGGCAGAGGCCGAGGCAATAGTGTCCAAAGAACCCATCGGCTTCTACGGCGGAATCGATGCAAAGACTGGTATAGTCATCGAAAAGGGTCACGAACTCGAAGGACAGTCCGTGACTGGCAAAGTATTGGTATTTCCTTGCGGTAAGGGCTCTACTGTTGGTTCGTACGTTATTTATGGGTTGAAAAAGAACGGCGTAGCACCGGCGGCAATACTTAACGAAGAAACCGAAACCATAGTTGCCACGGGAGTGATACTTGCCGGAATCCCGTGTGTTGACGGTATTGAAATCGATAAAATTAACACCGGCGACAGGCTAATGGTAAACGCCGATGAAGGCATTGTCGAAATCATCAGTTGATTTTTTAAGGAAAAGGATAAAATACGGCCAGCTTTATTCGGTCAAGGTTGGGAAAATGTCCAAAGGTGTGACGCTCAAGGTTGAAAGGGCTCAAAGCCAATCCGATGTCGGCCTAGGCAAGGCCAGATTAGACACAAAAACCCGGCTTGCTCTCGGCGTGGAAGTCGGAGATGTTGTTGAGGTAACCGGAAAAAAGAGCACCGCCGCGAAGATATATCGGCTTTTACACGAGGATGAAGGCAAGGGTTTGATTCGTATGGGCAACCTGCTCAGGCAGAGCGCAGGAGTTTCACCGGGGGACAAGGTGGAGGTGAAAAAGGCGGATGTAAAACGCGCATCAAAGATTAGTATGGCACCTTCGATTTCACAGGGCATGAAGCTCAGCTTCGGAGAGGGCATAGAGGAATTCATAAAGCGTGCCTTGGGCCAGAGGGCTGTTGTCAAGGGCGACACGATTCTGGTGCCTGGCGTCGGTCTGAGCGGCAATCTTCCCTTCCTCGTGACAAACACATCGCCGAAAGGAGTGGTGCTCATTGACGAGAGCACGGTCATGACGGTAAAGGACGAGCCAGTGTCTGAGTCCGAGGTAGTAACCGCCACAGTGGCCTATGAGGATATAGGCGGTCTTCGCGAAGAATTACAACGTGTTAGAGAGATGATAGAGCTTCCTTTGAAGCACCCAGAACTTTTCAGGCGCCTGGGCATCGATCCGCCGAAAGGCGTTCTGCTTTACGGTCCTCCCGGCACCGGAAAGACCCTAATCGCCAAGGCCGTTGCCAACGAGTCCGGTGCCAGTTTCTATTCGATCCAGGGTCCCGAGATAATGTCCAAATATTATGGCCAGAGCGAAGAAAAGCTCAGAGAGAAGTTCGATGACGCGGAGAAAAATGCGCCCTCTGTCATTTTCATCGACGAACTTGATTCTATTGCACCCAAGCGTGACGAGGTACAGGGAGAAGTAGAAAGGCGTGTGGTTGCCCAACTTTTAACCTTGATGGACGGTCTCAGCGACAGGGGTAACGTAATAGTCATTGCTGCCACAAACCGTGAGGATTCCATTGACCCAGCACTGAGAAGACCCGGTAGATTCGATCGCGAGATTGAGATTGGTGTTCCGGACAAGGAGGGGAGAAAGGAGGTACTGGAGATACATACTCGCGGCATGCCAATTCAAGGAGACGACACCTCAAGATCCAGAATGCTGGACGAGTTCGCTGGCATCACTTACGGCTTTGTTGGCGCAGACCTAGCAGCATTGGCAAGAGAAGCTGCTATGAAAGCACTTCGCCGCTATCTTCCCGAATTCGACCTCGACCAGCCAATTCCCACCGAGGTCATAGAAAAGATGATTGTGACACGGGACGATTTCAAAGAGGCCCTGAAGGATGTGGAACCAAGTGCGATGCGAGAGGTATTGGTGGAGGTACCGAACGTCACCTGGGAGGATATTGGCGGTCTGGATGATGTGAAAATGATTTTAAATGAAGTGATAGAGCTGCCGCTGAAGGAGCCAGATGCTTTCAAGAAGATGGGAATTACTCCACCGAGAGGCGTTCTCTTGTACGGTCCACCGGGGACGGGAAAAACCCTTCTGGCCAAGGCGGTGGCAAACGAATCGGAGGCAAATTTCATATCAATCAAGGGCCCGGAGGTCATGTCTAAATGGGTTGGTGAAAGCGAGAAGGCGGTTCGTTTGATATTCAAAAAGGCAAAACAGGTCTCCCCTTCAATAGTTTTCCTCGACGAGCTTGACGCCATCGCACCAGCCAGAGGCACATCTCACGACTCCGGCGCGACCGAAAGGGTAGTCAACCAGATTTTAACATCTATTGATGGATTAGAATCACTTGAGGGTGTGGTAACCATCGCGGCCACAAACAGACCAGACATTATCGACCACGCACTGTTAAGGACAGGAAGATTTGACCGATTGGTGTACGTGGGAGTGCCGGACATTGAAGCTAGAAAGGCGATTTTCGCGGTCCATACTCGGAACATGCCGTTGAAGAATGTCAGCATAGACTGGCTGGCAAAACAAACCGACGGTTATGTGGGTGCGGACATTGAGGGAGTTTGCAGGGAAGCGGGAATGATTGCCCTACGGGAGAACATCAAGGCAAAGAAAATCACAAAATCTCATTTCGAGGCCGCACTTGAAGCCGTGAAACCATCTGCCACAGAAGAAACAATCAAATATTACAACCGCATTAGGGAGGCATTAGAGAGTGGAGTGGCCAGAAAGAGTTCAAAGGAAGGGCCAGGATACTACGCCTGAGGTGAGAATATATGAAAAAATTCGTCACGGAATTACGTGGAAAAACCGTTATGACAAATGACGGCCAGATACTTGGCATGATTGAGAATTTTGTGATAAACACAACCACTGGAGAGTTGCAGCATGTCCTAGTGATACCCGCCGAGGAGGTAGAAACTCGCCTTTACAGGGTAGATGCCCAGGGCAGACTCATCCTCCCCTTCAACGATATGAAGGCTGTAAGAGACGTTGTAGTTATGGACGTAGCATAGGTTACTAACTACGTTTTTCTTGAACTTTAACTTTCATAATGATTAATAGTAAATAAAATTATATTTTCAGATAGAAAGACATATAATAAAGGACTATAATACACAGCCCGTGGCAGAGAATTCTGAGGATAAGACGGTTGTTAAGCCAGAGACCAAAGACGCGGACTCACCAACGATGGTTTGTCCAATGTGTGGCACCGCAGTTATAGAAGAGGCAATAGAATGTCCTTCTTGTGGGGAGCCATTCTCACCCGAAGCCTTTGAACTGATGGAAGCAACAGAGAGTAGAAAAAGTAAAATGTTGTTCTATTCTGGCGTAATACTAGTCTTGGTCGGTGGTCCAGGCGTAGCCTTTGGCTCTTGGCTGCATGACTGGCTAAAAGTTCCAATCGGCACGTATGACAATTTCGACTCTTTCGGATGGGTAAACAGGCTTGTCGCGACAGTAGGAATAATTATATTAGTAATCGGTATTATCCTTCTGATATTGTCCTTGCCACGTATAAAATCAGAGAAATCAAAAAAGGACAAGGAATTGACCAAGCCAGAAAGCTGAATGGGGGGTTTGTATTCCAGAGAATGAAGAAGTTGAGGGCAAATTTATCTGCCCGATGTGCGGGTCAGCAGTAGATGAGACGGCTACCGAGTGCCCCGATTGCGGGGAGCAATTCGCTCCTTTGGAAGAAGTGTCTGAAGAACCGGAGTTTGTTGAAGAAATCACAACTGAGGAAACCGAAGAAATTGAACAGTTGGCTCCTGTAGAAGAAATAACAGACGAAATTCAACCAGAGGATATAGAAGCCGAAGAGAAATTTCAGATAACTGAAGATACCGGAGAATTTGAAGAGATGGCTCCGGTCGAAGAGATAACGGACGAAATTCCACCAGAGGACATAGATGCCGAAGAAGAACTTCAGCTAACAGAGGATACTGAAGAGGAATTATCTGAGGAGGAGGGAGAACCACTCGAAGAAGAGCTGCAGGTATCCGACGCAGGCTGCCCAATTTGTGGTAGTCAGTTGTTCACTGTTGAATCTGGGGATCTGGTTTCATGCGATGATTGTGGAAATGTTTACATCAGGAAGGAGTATGTGGGCCTTTGTAAACAAAGCTGGAAATTAAAATTCTGGGTTGGCCTTATATTCATAATAGTCGGGGATATAGGCGTAGCCTTAGGGTCCTATGTCCATAATATTTACAGATGGTCTCCACTTGGTGACTTATACTTGGGCTACGGTTGGATGGACCAGTTATTTGGAGTGATTGGTGTCGTCCTCTTTATTGTGGGGCTCATTCTGTTTGCATGGTCGTTCAAGAGAGAGAGGGAGGTGCAGTGCCCCTCTTGTAAGATTATTATATGCGAAGGTCAACTGACGATTCATCAAGAGGAGGAAGAAGAGGAGGCAGTTGTCCCAGAGGCAGAGGCAATAGAGGAGGCAGTGGAGGAGATTGGAGAAGTGGGCGAATGCCCCCACTGTGGCGTGATGGTTAGTGTATTCGATGCTGTTTGTCCGAATTGCGAAACGCCTTTAGATATCAAGGAGGAAGATGAAGAAGTAGCTGATGAAATAGTGGAAGAGGAAACTCAAGTTGATGAAATAGAGGCTGAAATAGAGCCTACAGAATATAAACCCGCCTCAGAATTAGATGAAACAGAGATGATATTGGAAAGTCTTGAACTCATTGAAGAAGAAACCAAAGAGGAAGAACCAAAAGAAGAACCAGAAGAAGATGAGAACGGAATGAGGGCGTTGAGAGAACTTGAAGCAGAATTCGATACGACATCTCCTGAGACAGAAATAGAAAAAACAGAGATGGAATGTCCTGGGTGCGGAATGTTGATTGATAAAGGCTCAAGTTCATGCCCGATATGCGGAGCAGAAACTCCAAGTGGCGAGTAATATGGCAGACTGGCAACCACTTTCCCCAAACGAAAAAAAGAAGGCAGAAAAGACCCTTCATAACTTCAAAAAAGCTTTGGATAAAGAGTTCAAAAGCGGCAGATTTACGGTGGAAGAATGTAAAACTCGTGTCAAACAAAAGGAAATTGAAATCGGTTTAGCACCACCGCCAACCGACGAGGTCCCAACGCCACCAGAGGAGATTATTGAGGAAGTGCCAGAGGAGCCAATTCCAGAAGAGAAACCGTTACCAACCGAGGAGGAACTCCCGGTGGAGGAGGAATTGCCTCCACCTGAGGAGGAGGTTGTTGAGGAGCCGCCAGTACCTGAAGAAGAGCCAATAGAAGAGCTTCCGCCCGAAGAACTTCCAGAAGAGGAACTGCCCCCTCCAGCTGAAGAAGATGTTGAAGAGGACGCTGAGAAACCTCCGGAAGTTGTTGAAGAGGATGTATTTGAAGAAGGCATAGAATGTCCTTCATGCGGTGCTTTTCTACCAGTGGATTCTGAATCATGCACGGTTTGTGGAGTATCATTTGAGGTCGTGGACGAGGCTATAGAGGAGATACCATCTCCAGATGAAGAACCAGCAGAGGTTGAAGAAGAACCTCTACCAACCGAGGAAGTTCCTGAAGAAGAGTTAATCCCTTCACCCGAGGAGGAACCGATGGAGGAAGTAGTTGAAGAGATTCCACCGGATGCTCCCACCCCTGCATGGATTCCGCTCCCGCCCAAAGAGCAGAAGAAAGCAGAGAAGGAAATGCTCAAGTACAAAAAAGCGCTTGATAAAGCCTACAAACGCGGTGAGTTAACCCGTGAACAATGTATCGAAAAGGTCAATGAAAAAGAAGTGTCTTTAGGCCTCGCACCACCGCCTGGACTGGCTGAAGAAGCTCCAGAGCCACCGGCGGAAGAGATACCAGTAGAGGAGCTAATCCCAGAAGAACCCACTGAGGAGCTCCCCGAAGAGCCCCTTCCCTTAGAGGAGGCGGAACCTGTTGAGGAGGAACCTCCAGAAGAATTACCTGAAGAGGAATTACCCCCACCGGAGGAGGAGATTATTGAGGAGCCGCCATTGCCTGAAGAAGAGCCAATCGAGGAACTTCCGCCTGAAGAAATACCAGAAGAGTTACCACCTCAGGTAGAGGAAGAAGAAGTATACGAACTCCCTCCTGAAGAGGTACCAGAGGAAATGGAAGAAATTGTTGAGGAAGTGGAGGAAGTGCCTCCTTCTGAGCCAATTGAAGAGGAGTTCGTTGAGATAGATGAACCAACAGAGGAAGAACTTCTGCCACCCGCTCCAGTCCCTATTCCTATCTGGACCCAACTACCACCCAAAGAGCAAAAGAAAGCAGAGAAGCTCTTAAAGAAATATAGGAAAGAACTTGATAAGGCTTACAAAAGCGGTAAATTAACTCAGGATGAGTGTGTCATCAAAGCGAAAGAGAAGGAAGTTGAGTACGGCCTTGTACCACCGCCTGAACCGACCGAAGAAGCTCCGGAGCCCCCGGCGGACGCGGTTTTTGTAGAAGATCCTATTCCTGAACCAATTGAGGAGCTTCCAGAAGAGCCAATTCTCTTAGAGGAGGCGGAACCTGTTGAGGAGGAACCTCCAGAAGAATTACCTGAAGAGGAATTACCCCCACCGGAGGAGGAGATTATTGAGGAGCCGCCGTTACCTGAAGAAGAGCCAATCGAAGAGCTTCCCCCAGAAGAACTTCCAGAAGAGGAGTTACCCTCTCCCGTAGAAGATGTTCTAGATGAGGAGATTAAAGAGGAAGGTATAGAATGCCCTTCATGCGGTGCTTTCTTACCTATTGGCTCAGAGACATGCACTATTTGTGGGGAATCGTTAGTAATCAAGGAGGAGGTGGAAGTAGATTATGAAGAGTACAAAGATGCCCTAAGAAAAGAGACAACGGAAAAGGGTATTTTTGCTCCAACTCCAGTAGAAGTAGAAGTACCAGAAGAAGAGGAAGAGGAAGTTGAGGAGTTACCACCACCTATGGAAGAACCCCCTGCACCGCCGGAGGAAGCAGATGAGGTTCCTCCAGTTATTCCTGTCCCGATTGTATGGACGCCCCTTCCACCTAAAGAGGAGAAGAAAGCAGAGAAGGAGTTGAACAAGTTCAAGAAAGGGCTTGACAAGGCTTACAAACACGGTGAGCTAACGCGCGAGCAGTGTCTTGTCGAAGTCAAAGAAAAGGAAGTGGCTTTGGGCCTTGCCCCGCCCCCAGAACCGGTTGAAGAAGTTACCGAGCCTCCGGTGGAAGAGATTCCTGTTGAGGAGCCTGTGCCAGAGCCAATCGAAGAGCTTCCCGAGGAGCTAGCAGAGGAAGAGGTTCCTGTTGAGGAGGAATTGCCCCCACCAGAGGAGGAGGTTATTGAGGAGCCCCCATTACCTGAAGAGGAGGTTATCGAAGAGCTTCCTCCCGACGAGCTTCCAGAAGAGGTTCCTCCTGAAGAATTACCCGAAGAAGAGGCAATCGAAGAGCTTCCACTCGAGGAACTTCCAGAAGAAGTTCCACCTCCAGCCGAGGAGGAGCCTGTCGAGGAATTACCACCGCTCCCAGAAGAAGAACCTGTGGAAGCTGAGGAACCAATTGAGCCCCTACCAGTCGAGGAAGTTCCAGAGGAACTACCACCCACAATAGAAGAGGAGCCTGTAGAGGAGATCCCACCAGAGGAGTTGCCTGAAGAATTACCTCCACCGCTTGAAGAAGAGGTTATTGAGGAAGAGCCAGCAATAGGTGAGAGGGTTTGTGCCTCCTGCGGTGCCTTTGTATCAGAGGCTCAAACGACATGCCCCATTTGTAATGCACCTATTGAAATTGAGGAAGTAGTAGAGCCCCTACCAATCGAGGAACTTCCAGAAGAAGAGCTGCCACCCCCGTTAGAAGAGGAACCCGTCGAGGAGATTCCTCCGGAAGAATTACCAGAAGTGGAATTGCCCCCTGTTGTAGAAGATGAAGAAAACATCTGTCCAAATTGTGGGGCGTTTCTTGAGCCTGGCTCCACCGAATGTTTCATCTGTGGGGCTAAACTGGTTGAAGAAGAAATACCGGTTGAAGAAGAAATTCCAGCGGCTGAGGAGGAAATTCCTGCTGAGGTTCCTATAATTGAGGAACCAGAGGAAGTTGAAGAAGCAATTGAGGAGCTTCCAGAGACAGAAGAGGTCGAAGTCATAGAACTCAGAGAGGGCGAAATAATGTGCCCCTCTTGTTCAAGTGTGATTCCCGATGATAGCCAGAAGTGCCCGGAATGTTGGACCGACCTTTCATTATACGTAAGATGTCCGGCCTGCGATCTTCTTACACCTGCCGGTGAGGAGACATGCAGGGAATGCTTTGTCCCACTGGCAATCAGCGTCGAGGAGATTGAAGAGGTAATCGAGGGAGAAATAGAGGAAGGTTATGTTCCAAAGGAAATAGACATTCCCGAAGCTGCTGAGATATCCGCGGAGCTCAGGGAAGAAATGACTGTACTTGAAGCTGAAGAGGCACAGGAAAAGGAGTGCTTGGTCTGTGGTGCCATATTTGGACCCGAGGACGAAGTCTGTCCAGTTTGTCGTATGGAATATGGCGTAGTAATCGACGAAATCCCAGAAGAAGAAAGAGTTTGGGAGGGTATGGAGGTCGAGGTACGGCCTACAGTCTACACTTGCCCGAGCTGTTCTGAAAATGTCGTCGGACTTGATGCCACAGAGAGAGAAATCACCGAGACGAAATGGTTCCGTTATGGCATATACTCAATATTCATCGGCATCCTGTTCACGTCCTTTTCGATATCACTGAGGGGCTGGACAGTTGAAAACGCATCCCTGGGCGTACGCCCGCCACCCTTTGATGTATTAATTACTTTGTTAGGCTGGATACTGGTTTTAATCGGTTTTGCCTTCTGGTTTATTTCGTGGAGGCTCCATCAAGAAAGGATGGAATGCCCGCAATGTGGCATTGAGATAACATCTGATATGGGAATCTGCATCAATTGCGGGACAGAATTGATTGAGGGATACAGCGAGGAGTTTCCAGAAGAAGACGAGGAGTTCCCAGGAGAAGACGTTGACGTGACCGAGGCACCGCTGGATGCTGAACCAACTGAAATAACAGAAGAGGTTGTTGAAGCAGAGGTGGAGGAAGTGCCAGCACCGCCGGCAGAATATGTAGAACCCGAGGAAGAGTTTCCCGAGGAAATCTCAGAACCTCTACCGGAACCCGAGCCAGAAGCACCGGCAATCCCTGAGGAACCTGGCACAGACGATCTTTTACCATTTCCCGAAGCCGAAGCAGAACCTTCAGAGGACGTTATCGGAGCAGAGCTTCCTGTGAAACATGAGGTTCGTAAGAAATGCCCCGGTTGCGGCATATACGTGGATATGGATGTTCCCGCTTGCCCTGTGTGTGACACCGAATTCGGACCAGAGCCCATTCCATCAGAGGAAGCAGAACTAGAATCGCTTGAGTCACCGCCAGAAGCAGAGCCAGAGGTAGACGAGATCGCAGAACCAGAAGAACCAACCCCCACAGAAGACGTTTCTTCTGGAGAAACAGAATGCCCTTCATGCGGGGCAATGATAAAGTCTACCGAGAAGGAATGTCCGATTTGTGAGTATCCTTTGAAGTGAATTTTTAAGCCTAAAATATCGGAGGCTCATCATATTCTCCAAAGACCTCTCTAAGTACATCACAGGTTTCCCCGAGCGTGGCATTGGCCTTGACCGCGTCCAATATGTAAGGCATGAGATTCTGATCCCCCTCTGCGGCTTTCCGTAAGGCTGAAAGAGAATGTTCATATTTTGTTTGGTCGCGGCTTTCCCGTAGTTTTATCAACCGCTCCAGTTGTTTTCTCTCACCCTCAGGGTCCATCTCCAGGAGAGGTATGCCTATTTCATCCTCTTCAACAAATTCGTTTACCCCCACTATTACCCGCTCCTGTTTATCAATCTCCTTCTGGTACCCATATGCACTGTTGGCAATCTCTTGCTGAAAGAATCCCTTTTCTATGGCTTTGATAACACCGCCTAAGGCGTTGATTTTATCAAAATATCTGTGGGTCTCTTCTTCCATGTAATTCGTCATATACTCCACAAAGTAAGAGCCAGCAAGGGGGTCTATGGTATTTGTAACTCCGCACTCATGGGCTAGAATCTGCTGTGTCCTGAGCGCGACCTTTACCGCCTTCTCCGACGGAAGCGCAAGTGCCTCATCCATCGAGTTGGTGTGCAACGATTGTGTGCCTCCGAGAATCGCAGCCAATGCCTGGATGGTCGTCCTGACAATGTTGTTCTCCGGTTGTTGGGCAGTGAGCGAGCAACCGGCAGTTTGGGTGTGGAACCTCAACCAAAGACTTCGGGATTTCTTTGCCCCCCGATTCTTCATCTCCTTGGCCCAGATGCGCCTTGCCGCCCTGTATTTGGCAATTTCCTCGAACAGATCATTGTGGGCGTTAAAGAAGAAGGATAACCTGGGAGCGAACGCGTCAATTTCCAGCCCCCGCTCTACAGCTGCATCCACATAGGTCAAGCCGTCCGCCAACGTGAATGCCAGCTCCTGAACCGCTGTGGAGCCAGCCTCCCTAATATGGTATCCTGATATGCTTACGGTGTTCCATTTTGGCAGCTCCTTGGAGCCGAACTCAAACGTGTCCACGATAACGCGCATGGACTGCTCGGGCGGGAATATCCAGGACTTCTGTGCTATGTATTCCTTGAGTATGTCGTTCTGTATCGTTCCGGCGAGCATATCTCTGGAAGCTCCCTGTCTTTCCGCCGCGGCTATGTAGAACGCCCAAACTATGGCAGCGGGTCCGTTTATGGTCATCGATGTGCTCACATCCTTCATTGGAATGCCATCGAACAATATTTTCATATCTTCGAGGGACGAGATGGCCACACCGCACTTGCC
This sequence comes from Methanobacteriota archaeon, assembly GCA_030670795.1. GTDB lineage: Archaea > Thermoplasmatota > Thermoplasmata > SG8-5 > SG8-5 > SG8-5. The sequence continues at coordinate 15,364 of DAOVAY010000005.1, forward strand.
GAACTCGCCTTCAGCCAGAGGGTCATCTGTGTCCCGTCCGTATATGGTAGGATAATCGAAGGCCGTGGAAAGGCCGGTTTCGCCATGTGCCAGTAAATATTTGAATCTCAAGTTGGTTTCCTCCGCTGTTCCAAAACCCGCGAACTGCCTCATGGTCCAGAGCCTTCCACGGTACATGTCTGGCTGCACACCTCTTGTGAACGGAAAGCGGCTGGGAAAATTCAGGTCTTTTAGGTATTCCAAATCAGGCACGTCTTCCGGCGTGTATATGTTTTTTATTTGAACACTGGACGTCGTCATAAAATGTTCTGTTCTCTCTTTCTTGTCCTTGAAGGAGCTTTCCCACTCCTCTCTGGTCTCTTTAATCTTCTTTATTCGGTCTTCGGACAACACAACCTCTCCTGAATGCTGGGAAATGGTTTACAGGTTAAATAGAGTTTCGCATCGACCGTAATTATTAATAGAGCCAACACCCTCTAACCGATGATGTCAACCGAGAAGTCCAGGGTCGCTCGAAGATATGACAAATGGAGCGGTCTTTACGATTCTGTGGATACTTTTCCGCTGATCGGACGCGCAGAAAAGAGATGGAGGCTCGAGGCCATTGAGATGCTGGACTTGAAACCGGACGACATAGTCCTTGATGTTGGGACCGGCACAGGCCTGATACTGCCTTGGATTGCCCGGCATTTGACTACGGGGAAGGTTATCGGCATCGATATATCTGACAAGATGCTGGCTAAAGCCAGGGGCAGGGCAGAGAAGGTTGGCGTGGCAGACCGGGTGAAGTTGAAAAAAGAAGACGCGGATTCCATGACCTTCCAGGATTCTGCGTTCGATAAGGTCATCGCCACTTATACAATGACCACAGTGCCTGAGCCAACCCGGACGTTTCAGGAGATGGTCAGGGTTATGAAGGACGATGGAAAAATGGTGATCCTGGACACCGGGAAGCCGAAGAAAGGGGTGGCGAGGGCAATTCACTATTACATGAGACCATTTGCCAGGGTATTCGGCCTGACGCACATAGACAGGGACATAGACGCCATTGCTTCCGGCGTGAAGGGGATTGAGAAGGTCAAGGAGAAGAGATTCTACGGCGGAATGGTCTACTCTACTTTATGGGAAAAGACAAGATGATAGGTAAATAGATTATTAGTTTACGTATAAGACAGATACTCCATATCCAGTACCGGCGATGGTTATCGTATCACCATGTTGAACACTTGCCGCAAATATGTGTATCATCATCCCACTAGTGAATGGGGCATCGATGTTAGCTAGACCCCAAACACCGTTTGTATATGTCGCAGCAAGGGCTCCGTCCGAGTAATAAAGTGTAGCATTAGTGGGATATGGCAGTCCATCTTGTGTAATCGATATGGTAGAGTCATGTATCCTTGAACCCGGGTTGGCGGTTGATATGAGAATCGTAACACTTGTTTGGTTTTTTGCCTGCTGGTTGAGTCCGAGCGGGACTTCTGCTCGCGGTCCGCTGGAGCTTATGCCTATTACCATAACATAAAGTACGGCTGCAAGTACAACAGTAATGGCCACCATGAGGATGGTTGCTATCACGGGTGAGACACCATCTTTGTTCCATGATTTTTTCATATCCAATTCCCCTATTTGTTTCCAGATATTGCACCTTCTTTAATATACTTTCTATAGAGCATGGATCTAAATAGACATAAATGTACAATGAAATTAAGTTAATAAAAAACTAAAATAAAAAAAAGAAAAAGGGTTTGGGATCAGTTCACCGTTAAGGTGGTAGTCCCAAAATACTCTTCGATAGAGGCAAATGTGATAACATCGCCGTTAGATACGCCTGGTGGGTCCACGGTCTGAATCACTATGGACATACCTGCAGTGAATTCTGTATTCCCAACTCCAGTCCAAAGTCCCGTTGCCCCATTATAAGTCCCAATAATTATGGCAGCAGAGCTATAAACTGTTGCCTGTTGTATTTGAGTCGGGGTTCCGCCAGACACAAGGGATATTGTTGAACTATCTATCAATGCGCCGTTCGGTGCGCTAGAGATAAGAACGGTGACGTTAGTCGATGTTCTGCCTGGTTGTTGGTTCAAACCCAGCGGTGTCTCGATGCCGGTGTCGCCGCCCATGCCTATGACCATAACATAGAGCACAGCAGCTAATACGACGGTAATCGCGACCATCAAAATGGTAGCAATAACCGGAGACACTGCGTCCTTATTTTTCCAAACTCTTTTCATATTTTGTCCTCCTGTAGGCTTTGCCTACGCATCTAAAAGACACTACAATTGTATATAAACCTTTTCGTACTATTATCGGCATTTGATAATAATCACATCGGCCATTGTCGTATATTTCATTCACCTTATGCCTTAGTCCAGATGTTGAAAAGAAGCTGCCAGTCTATTTAGGGTCTGGTAGTTTACACTCCTTTCGCGGATATCCCCTTTTCGTCTATTGTGTAAGCCAGTATGCCGGTTTTCTCAGGGTGATTTCGTACCTTCCTGATGAGGAGGTTCCTCTTGAATTCAAACCCATCTCTAAGTCTTTCGAGCTCTATTATGACATCCACGATCTCCTCTATTCCGCTCTCGGTGCGGCTATCCAGTACGCCTTTGACGAGTGTCACCAGAGCCACGCCTTCGTTGTGTTGTGTGTGTGCCTTTACTGTCCTCAAGGCTGAAAGCACCTCGTTATATGGATAATATTCGAGGAAGAAATTTAAAGAATCCAGTACGATCCTGAACGGAGGCGTCAGCTTTGAAACTTCGTATGTAAGGGTGGTGAGGAAGTTGGCCACATATTCATCTTCAGGATACTCCTCTGCCTCGAATTGACGTAGATCCCTCATTGTGAGCCCCTCAAGGCGATATTTGCTGACATCCAGATGTCTTGCCAGAACCTTCTCGTAATACATCGTACCTATGTTGACGATTTTGAGGTCTGTGCTCCATCCAAAATCCTTCATTGTATCTAAAACGTCCTCGTCTCGCTCCGAGGTTGAGAAGTATCTTACGGTCTCGTTTTCAGCGCCAGCAGATGCGAATCTCTTGGCGAACAGCTCGACACCGGCTCCTGGGGTGCCAATACAGAGGATAGTGTAGCCTTTCGGTACACCATCCATAATGGCTTTGTCCAAAGCAGGTATCCCAAAACTAGCACTGTCCGCCACCCTATCTTCCCTCCTCGCTCATGTCTAGGGTTAAATCACACACAAAGCCCATCATGTTGTTGATTTCCTCCGAGCCAAAACCTTCGATGGAGAATAGGACGATGTATGCGTTTTTCGCCCTCAGGTTGTTGATGAGGATGTGAACGAATTCCGAGAGTATTGTTGAGCTGTTGTGTATTGCCAGGGCGTTAATGGAATCCAGTAGAATTACGCTGCCCTTTCCCTCGGACTTCTTCAAGAGATACTCCACCTTCAGCATTATGTTCTCCAGCATGGTTGAACTCTCGACCAAGAGTACGTTCTCGGGTTTTTTGGTCGACCCCATCATGGTGTGAGAAACGGAATCCACAAAGTATATTCTCTCCATATCAATTTCAAGAATCTTAAGCACGTCTATGATGGATTGTGATGGAATTGCCGCTGAAATATAGATGGTATTGAGGTCTTTTTTCGTTGCGAACCTGTCCACCACTCCTCTGATGGCATCAAAATAGGTATCGTCCCTTATAGACAGTGCGATGGCGGATGGCGGCAGCTCCGCAAGCTCATCTGCCAGTTTTGACGGGCTTTTTGGCATTAAGTACCCCCACCGCTTCCGCCTTTTAATAGCGGAACCAATAATATTCCGGCCGGAGTAAGATCAAGCACATACTTGGCTCGTGAGTGATTGGTCCCCCTCATCTTCACTACCTGTAACGTTCTCAGGAGGTCGCCCCTTCGTTCCAAGTTACCCATGAGCACTATACCGTCGGCAATGGCCTCTTCCACCCCATAAAGGGAATATCTCTCTGCAGACGGAGAGATTTCTGATATCAATAAGCTGGTGCATCCTCTGTCAGAGAGGGTCTTACCTACTTTGAGTATGAAATTTCTAATCTTTTCTTCGGTTTTCAGTCTGTAACAGACCGAGGTTACGGAATCTATTACCAGTCTTTTTATTGAAAGCTCGTCAACGAGGTCACCCAGGGCCTTCACAAGGGTCTCAACATCCTCCAAGGTGAGTTCCATCGCCGTCATGCCAAGACGCCTGTAAATTACGGGCATGTCAACAAAAACCAGTTTGCCTTTTTTGATAAGGTTCTCGTCAAAGAAATCATAGGGGATGACGTTCCTCATTAATTTCTCTGAAGCCTCAGTGACCGAGACAAACAAGCAGTTCTCCCCGGCTAACGCACCATGGACAAGGAATTCCAAGCTGAGTGTGGTCTTTCCCGTGCCGCAGCTTCCCGTGAACAGTATAGTGTTGCCCCTCGGGATTCCCCCGTTTAGGATGTTGTCCAGACCCTCAATGCCTGTGGGACATCGCGCCCTTTCTAAATCATCAACTTCTGCTCCCTCATCATCTGGTGGCATAGCGTGACTACAATATTTTTTCTATTTTAAATGATTTGGTACTAAATTTTGTTTACAGAGGGTTTGGAGATTGCCTTATCGCTCTGTCTCTCAATTTCAGTCGCAACGGTTTCTTCGGCCAATGGGATCTCGAACTGGGGATTGAACTTACCATCTGATCTGGAGAGGAATTCTCCTCCTATGAAATCTTGTGAAAAACCAGCGAGTTTCATCACTGGTCGTACGGAATGTTTCCCATGTTTCCACCGTGCAATGGCCCAATATACGCTGAAAATCAACGTATGTATAGGGAACTTTATGTCTGCAGCCCAGAAATCAATATTGTGCCGCCAGCACTGGGTGATGAACTCCCATTGAAGTTCAGTGAGCCCGCCCAGGTCCACTCTTTTCGCCTTGCTCAGCAATGCCGTCTCAATTGGGATGAATAATAATGGCGTGAGGAAGGTCTTGCTGCCTTTGAGGTCGTCTATCAATTCCAGGGTCCTGAGAAGGTCATCCTCTGTCTCGTCGGGCAGGCCGGTCATAAGTGTACATAGTGGCCACCAGTCATAGTCGTTCATGTTGCCTACGCCCTGTTGCACCAGCTCGGGCCAGTTGTCCACACTGAAAGGAAGCGCCTTGCCCTTCATGAACTTGTTCATTAACTTTGTGCTTCCGGTTTCTATTCCCACCTCTACAGTAATGAATTTTTGTTTGTAGCCTTCCTTGTACTCCGGGGTCCATCTAGTCTTTTCCAGTAAGATAGGGGTAAGTTCTTCCAGCACGCTGGCATCATACACAATGGGTGCCAAGGCGGCATGTGATACCTGGATATACTTCACTCCAGGATAATCCGCAATGGATTTGTAGAGTTTGACCAGCGCCTCCTTGTTGGGCTTGAACTTTTCTTTACATTTATAGAGGAAAATGTCCTCAGTGGCAATGAAGATCATCTCCGAACCAAATTTAATGTTGGTCTCCACTTCCTTCATAATGGTGTCAAGAGGTACAGAATAGCGCTTTCTCATTGTGGGAGTACAGAAGTGGCACATTCTGCCGCAGCCCCTTGTTACCTCCACCATGCCGTAGGACGCTGCCCTCTTGATAAGTGGAATTTCCTCCGGCTTTGGTTTTCCGCCGCGTATGTCCCTATCGACCTTTTCGCCATTGAGTATTTTCTTCACGGTCTCGACAAGGTTCACTTCCGCCTCTCCATGGAAAAGATAATCAACACCAAATGTGTCGGCCATGTTTGCCTCGTTTATCTGCCAGACACCTGCACCACCTACCATGATTTTGGCGTCTTTCCTCTTCATGGCCAGCCTGTCCATAAGCCACCGAAATTCGAACGCGTTCAGTGCGTCGCCGCCGAAACTTATCAGCGAGTTGTAGGTTGTGCTCACGTAGGCCAATCCAACAGGGTCCATGGATGTTATGCATATGAGTTTCGTGTCTTCACCTATAAAATTATCAAGATCAACGGCATTGGCCGTGGCCACGTTATCCTCGCCAAACTCCTCCATTAACACGGCTTCGACCTTTCTTAGGCCATAAGGCATGAACTGAGCTGAGCCATCCTCATTTCTCAAGGGCTGGAACCACTTTTGGAGTGCTCTTCTTGGGAAGAGCTTATGTGGAAATGTGTTTGTGAAGGCTATGAAAGGGTCATATCCAAATATACTGCTCTCTGCCCTCGATGCGGTAAGCACGATTTTGTGTCCTTTTATCTTTTTCTCGCCTTCAGAAGCCATCGCTTCACCCATGGTACTTCGCAAACGTTGATACTGCAGTTGTTTATTTACGTTTCGGAGGTCATGAAGGGCGGGCGGGTTTCGATTGAGGGCACAGCCCTCAATCCCAAAACCTTCTGGTTCTCGCGTAGTTCACCTCGGCGGCCAGGATTGCGGTGAGGAACTCATCTTCGTCATCGTAGTGCTGGGCAAGTATGCGGCTGGCTTTATCTGAACCAACACCTCTGGCTGCAAGAGCCAGAATCGCCCTTTTACCATGGGTCATGACGAGATTTGCCGACGTTATGATACGTTTAATGTCCTTTCTCTCTTCCTTCGAGAGCTCCCTCTTTTCCAGAAGTTGGATTTTGTCCAAATCCGCCCGCCTGACCACGGCTTGCATGACTGAGCCACAGCTGTTGCAGACCAGTTTATCGGGAAGGGGCCCGAGGAGCCGTATGCTCTTTCTTTTACAGTGGGTGCAGACAATGCCGATTCTCTCCCTCTCGAGTCTAGACTTCATTGCACTCAGGATGGCGTGTGTGGGCCTTTGCGGCATCATTATGTCTCCCCTGGACTCGATGCCGGCCTTTCCAATGGGCGAGAGCTTTGACACCTCGAGGTTGATATCGCCTTTCTGGATTGATGTGAGAACCTCAGCAGTTCGTTTGCAATCAAGCAGTTCCCAAAGACATTTTTCTAGGGATTCTTCCATTATTGGCGTTTCTTCAAGAGAGGCCATTACCTTCTCAAGGTTGATGCTTCTGTAATCCACATCCTTTCTCAATGCCCCGAACTTCTTGGCAACGTGGATGAACTTCCATCGTAGATAGGACGAACGCTTGAGATACAAACGCAATAAGGCCTCGACGTTCTCTGGCTTTGTTTCCTTCAATATTTCAACGATGGCATCGGCATTCAAAGGTCTGGGCAATTGGAGTAGAATCCTGTAGGGGTCAGTGTGGGCCACCACGCTCTCTCCAAGTCTGGTCATCAGGAGTGCGGACAAGAGCTTTCCCAGCGTCTCGTTCACTTTGGTACCAAAGCAGGCGTTTATCACGATCAGGCGGTCCTCGATTTCTATTGTTATGAGCTTATCCGTCGCAACTTGACAACCTTCTTTATCTTGTGCATCAAGGTAATCCACAGCATCTTTCTTCGCATCGGCATTGAGTGGATAATCCTTGAAGTTTCTCCGACCCCTCAGGTGACCAACTTCCTGTGCCACGCTGTAAGGTACTGGAATCGCCTCTCCTACCCAGGAAGGAACCGCACCAAGCTCCTTGGACGGCTCAACGAGGATGGCATCCTCCTCGATGTCCACTATTTTCCACGGAAGACCACGCACGATGAAAGGCGCATTGGGCTCGGCGTAGGCCACCACGAATCCCTCATCCAGTGTTCCGATTATTTTCCTGGTCGTGAGGTCAACGACCTTGTAGGTTCTCTCGTCCGGTATCATCGAAATGTTATCAAGAAAATGGGCACGCGAATTCCTGCTTTTACCGATATGCTCCTTCTCTCTCCAGATGATTCGGAGGTCATGGAGTTGGTCGAGCACTTCCTCATAACGTTGCCTGTCCAGATTCCTGAACGGAAATGCCCTCTTGACTACTTCGAAGAATCCTTCGGGGTCCCAATTAGCCTGATCCATCGCACAGGCGACAATCTGATTGGCCAGCACGGTCATTGGACTTTGTCTGATAGCCGTCTCCTCAAGTTCACCGGCAAGACATCTGCGGGCAATGACGGTAGCTTCTAGCACATCGTCCGGGTTCTCTGATACTATTTCGCCTCTTGACGTCACACCTATGGCGTGGCCTGCTCTCCCCACCCTCTGGATGAGCCGTGTCACCTCCCTCGGGGAATTGTACTGGATGGTGAAATCCGCAGAGCCTATGTCAATGCCCAGCTCCAGCGATGATGTGCAAATAAGCGCGTTGATTATGCCGGATTTGAACTCCTCCTCCATCTGCACGCGTACGAACTTGGATAACGAGCCATGATGTACCCCTATTGGGAAATCCTCGTCCATCAGATGAAACCGTGCGGCCAGTATTTCTGCGGTATTCCTGGTGTTCACGAAGAGAAGCGTGGTTGTGTGCCCTTTGATGAGCGCCTTGCATCGCCTGAGCCTTGCAGCGGCCTCTTTGTCTCCGTGGATTATTTCTGATAGTAAGTCATCCTTTTTTTGCGGCTTTGGACATGACACGTTGACCTTCATCTTTTTTTCTTCGGACACATTGACGATGCCTACCTCTGAGCCGCTTCCTTGGAGAAAGTCGGCCACTGGCTCTGGGGTTCCTATTGTTGCAGAAAGGCCCACTCGCCTGAACGTCTGATGTGTTATCTCGCTCAATCTTTCCAGGGCTATGCTCAATTGCGCCCCTCTTTCGTCCTGGGCAAGCTCATGTATCTCGTCGACAACCACCCACTTCACGTTTCGTAAATGTGAGGCCAGTCTCTTACCTGTGAGCATTATCTGGAAAGTCTCAGGTGTGGTGATAAGTATCTGTGGCGGATTCCTCGACTGCTTTGTTCTCTCGTACTGGCTGGTATCTCCATGACGAACCCCGACAGTAATCCCCAGCTCCTCACCGAACCAATCCAATCTCCTGAGCATGTCTCTGTTTAGTGCCCGTAAAGGGGTTACGTAGAGGACGTAGAACCCTTCTGGCTTAGTCTTGAGAATATCGTCGAGGATTGGCAAAATCGCAGCTTCGGTTTTTCCTATGCCAGTGGGTGCGACCAGAAGCAGATTATGTCCATCCATAAGCTTTGGGATCACACCTTCCTGCGCGTCGGAGGGCACTTTGATGCCCAATTTTTGCAAAGAAACTTGTATATCTGGGTCCAACAGGTCGAAGGAGTTCATAGGGCAGACCCATATTATAAGGGGGATAAAAAGGTCAAGGTTGGGTTGCTGAAAATATTCCATAAGTTAAATATACCGATTACTTTTACTGGAATCCCATCAGTAAGGGCCCGTAGCTTAGTCAGGTGGAGCGTCTGGCTCATATCGTGAGGTCTACCCGGACCCGCGGAGCGAAACCAGATGGTCGCCGGTTCAAACCGAAGGCCAGCGAAAATACAATATCGCTGGCAGAGCTGGCCGAGGCACGGATGAAAAACGGTAGGAACATCCTCCCAACATTTTTCATCCAGTGTCTGAAAAATGCATCGCATTTTTCAATCAGCCTCTTCGTTGAAAATCCGGTCGGGCCCATTCTGATTTTTCATAGCTAGAAACATGGCCCCGACCTCTCTCGGACTATTACTAATAAAATGCTAATTGTGAAGTCCTCGATCCGGTCGGGCCCATCATTTTTTCCTGTTACTTATTACAATGTCCTACACTAAAAACAATATTGCTACACCGACGACCGCTATTATGGCTCCGGCGATTCCACGCCAGCTGGTTCTCTGTTTGTATAGTACCCATATCACCGGAATAATGAAAACGGGCATGAGCGACATCAGTGTTTGTGCGACACCTGCAGCAATATAGGTGACGGCAACCATTGATAAGGTTACGCCGATGAAGGGACCGATAAGTGCTCCACCAGCCGTGCACTTCATTCCATGCCTGTCCTTTAGGGCTTTGCGCAATTCAGGCAATTTACCGACAACGAGGACACACATCCAGATGAAGATGGCCCCCATAATCATGCGTATCAGTGTGGTTGACAGAGGGTTTAAGAGCTCATCTGGGTATAGCCACATTCCGGTTTTTGCCATTGCATAACCGATACCCTGACCTGCAGCACCAATTAATCCAAGTACCGTCCCCCAGATTTTCATCTTCTTGGATATTGGGCTCTCATCGGATTTCTCTTCTCTCTCTAGTATCACAATTATTACCCCGGAGAGTGTGACTGCTATTCCGATAATGACCAACAAAGAAAGACTCTCTCCCATTAGGAAAAAAGCTCCGAAGGCTGCGAAGATCGGTGATAAAGCCATCAAAAGAACCGAACGTCTTGGTCCGATTATTATAAAAGCAGTAAACAAGGCGAAATCCCCGATTCCGAGGCCTATGATGCCACTCATCCCGACCCAGAACCATTGTCCGTCACTAGCTACCGGAATGAAAGCCCCTAACAAAATGAAATGCGTCAGAACGAGTAAGCCCACAGCCATGATAATTCGATACGCATTGACACTGATAGATCCAATTCTCTTGCCGGCAGCAGTGAAGAGGATGGAATTGAAAGTCCATAACAAAGCCGTGATAATGGCCGCAGATTCTCCAATAATGGTGGGATCCAATATTTCACCGTTTTAATCCTGGTTATACGATTAGAGGGATAGTTGAAGGTTGTTTAAATATACATTCCCACTGAATCTGCCGTTACACTTTAATATTCCTGAGACTTCTGGATAATCTGAGAATATGAGGCGCAGTAAAAGACAGACCAGTTTTGAAACCTGTGATGTGTCCGGCTGTGAAAGCGAATCACAACGCTCCTTATCGAGGAAAAAGGTGGAATCTGGTTCAGAACTGAAACTAGAGGGGAATAACAAACGTGTAGGACTCTGCAAAGAGCACTATCGAAAATACAAAAAAGAAACAAAAGAGGATAGGAAGTTAGATTCCTTGGGGTGGTGAGGCCTTGGCCATGGATAAGATCAAAAGTGGTGTTTATGGTCTAAACACACTCTTGGATGGCGGTATAAACGAGAATACGATAACCGTGGTCATAGGTTCGTCAGGTGCTGGAAAGACTACGTTTGCAACATATTTTCTGAAAAGAGGTTTGGAACTGGGAGAGGACGCGATATTTATCACGTTGGACGAGGAACCAAAGCAGATAGTCAAGGGAGTAATCGAGATGGGGTGGGTGGAAGTCGAGGATTACCTTGACGAAGGCAAAATGGTGTTTGTGGACGCGGGTGGGAAGCAGTTCTCGGATTTTATTAAGACTGAACTCGCGGGCTTTGTGGAAGATTGGAAAGGATACAATGCCAGGATAGTCATCGACCCTTTGACGCCGGTAATGTGGTCTGTGCAACACCAATACGAACAGAGGGATTTAGTTTCATTTTTGCTCCGGGAAACCAGAAAAATAGGGACAGTGGTATGCACCTTGGAAGAACACGGTGTATTGGGAGATTTATCCGGTCCTGAGCTTGTCATTCCCATGTACCTGGCAGACAATGTCGTGCATTTGCGGTATAAAAGCCATGAAAGTCCCGAGCGCAGAGATCTGAAAGTAATAAAATGCAGAAGCAGCAGGCACAGCCAATTCTGGCATCCGTATCGCATTGTCAGAGGGAGCGGCATCATTGTACAGGAATCCGCTTTGGCAGCAGAGACGCCGAAGAAGATCGTAGATATGCGAGTGCTCCTGGACGAAGCACTGGATAAAATTTCGAAAGAGAAAAAAGCAAGCCTTACACCAAGAGTCAAACGAAGCATAGACAGGACAATACATTCGCTTTCCAAAGAAGATATCAGCACTTTGGATGCGGACTACATCCTTTCACAAATACTCGGAGAGTATGACCTTCTTGATGAAAATTAAAGGTGGAGAATTCTTTGGTCAAAATAGGAGATGCACTCAAAAGGGCTGTTGAGGAGGAGCTGCCGACTCCTGAGGAGCCGGAAAAGAAAGCCAGGATCTCTAGTCTATTGATGAACGCAAATCGGAGGAACATATTCAAGTTTCTTTGCCAACGTCCTTGTTCCAGCGCGGGTGATTTGACCGCAGGACTATCAATATCCAGAGCGACGGCCTATTGGCATCTGAAGATACTCATCGGAGAGGATTACGTGGAGAGCTTCAGCTTCAATAACAAAGAGTTGTTCTCCCCCAAAGACATGGTCTCACACGGTGATGCGATGCTAATAACAGCCATCCTGAACGATTCTCGATGCAACAGGCTGTTCAAGGCAATCATTGAGAATAATGGCGCAAATACCGCAGGATTGCGAGAATCTCTTCAGACTACCCGGTCAATAACAGTGAGCCTTAAGAAACTTGAAGTCGTTGGTTTGATATCCTCTGTAAAAGACGGCAACCAAGTGCGTTTTTTCCCAACAACCAAGCTTGAAAATACAGTGAAGGCCGAGGGGTCGAGGTTGAAAGCGTTTAGAAGGACATTAATAAAAAGAATGGAAAACGAACATCTCAGGCCCATAATAGAGGAAATCAAGGGAAGTGGCCTCGTCATTCTCCTCCACATCTTCGACCAGCCCGAGGAGATACTCGTACCATATAAGCCGCTCGAGGCATTATTTGCAACCGGGTAATTCGACAATTTCTTGTAATATAATATTGAAATTTTGTGCTAGGAATATTACTTTTATGTATAGAAAGTTCTAATAGATTGTAAGTACTCCCTTATTTTTACCAATATCATCTAATATAGAGAATTGAGTGAAGTTCATGCCACCGCCGAAAAAACGTTTCACAGAAGATTTCATCGCCAAATGGAGCAAATCCTCAACAGATGGGGAAGACGAGTCCGCACAGAAACTTCTAGAGAAATTAAAAAATCAATTAACTAAGGACCCGAAAAACGCTAAGTTATGGCTCGATTATGGTAAGACCTTATTGTCTCTGGGCCGACCCGAAGAGGCTTTGTCCGTTTTCGAGAGGGCAGAGTCTTTGGATCCGGCTTTACCGGACTTATCCACGGCAATAGCAAATGCTCATTCGATGCGCAGCAGAAAGAAGGCGATATCTCTTTTAATGAATGTTCCTGGATTGGGCAAATTAAAAGCCAAGACGCTTTATGAAGCTGGCTTTAGGAGTCTCGAGGATTTAAGAGAAGCTAATGTGGAGGAGCTGGCAGAGGTAGAAGGTATCGGAATCAAGTCTGCCCAAAAGATAAAGATCATTGTCACTTTGGATGAAATGGATAAAGCAAGTCTTCCGGAATTAGACTCAATTAAGGATGAGGAAGAAGAGTTTGAATGTCCCGTTTGTGGGACAATCCTTTCCCTCGGGGAAACTGTTTGTTATGAATGTGGCAAGAAATTTATAGAAAAAGCTGCGGTGGAAGGTGAGGATGAACTACAGAAAGAATTAGCCGAATATGAAGGTAGGGTAAAAAAGAATCCTGAAGATGCAGAAGGTTGGTTCAATCTAGGCTCTGCACAGGCAAAACTGGGGCAATATGACGAAGCAATCAAGGCACTCAATAAAGTAACCCAACTCAATATAGAATATCCTGATGTATGGAAAACCAAGGCCGAAATATTTACTAAGATGGGCGAGCACGAAAAGGCCGCGAATTGTTACAAACGGGAAGTAGAACTCACCCTCCCTAAAGCGGAGGAGGAAGAAGATATAGACCTTCTTGAAGAGATTGAAACAGTTCTGCAGCCAAGTGAGTTAGAAGTAGAGGAGCCGGAGGAATTCATAGAATCTCTCGAGGATACGGAGGAGGCTAGGGCGGAAGAAGAAAGAATTGCTAGATGCAATAGGATGCTGGCTGCTGCAAAAATATCTCCGGAAGACAGAGAGCGGCTGAAACAGTTAATACCTACGGGCACAACCGTTAAGGACTTCACAAGTGAGATTAGAAAAGTTATCGAAGTGGCAAAAAAGAAGGAAGAGGAAAAAAGCATCCGTGAGGGACTTGTCACTGAGTTAACTTCGATTGACGAGGAGTTAGAACTCGATACTGGGCCATCGTCTCTAAAAAAGCCAGAAGAATTAGAGGAGGAATTACCCACCCTCGAAAAGAAACCGGAACTAGAGGTGCCGAAAGAGGATGAAGAAGAAAAAATGTTAATTGAAAGCCTCGAACTTCTAGAGGAAGAGTTCGATGATGTTCCTGAAGATCCGCCGGTTGACGGAACCGAGATGATAATCGAGAGTCTCGAGGACCTTGAAAAAGAGTTTGATGGTGAGGAAGAAAAGGAGGAGTTGGATGAGGATAAGATAGAGGCAATTACCAAACCCGCCGAAATGCCAGCAAGAGAAGTGGCGCCGAAGGAAGGCATGACAAACGGATTGGTGAGAGCCCGACCTACCACCCTTCCGGGCAAGACCAACGGTTTGACCAACGGCCTTACCAATGGTTTTACGAATGGACTGACAAATGGGTTGACCAATGGCCTAACGAATGGCCTTACCAATGGCTTGACCAACGGTCTAACAAACGGTCTCACTAACGGCCTCACAAATGGTCTGACCAATGGTCTAACGAATGGCCTAACTAATGGGCTAACCAATGGTTTGACGAACGGCCTGATAGCCCAGAGGCGAGTATTGAGAAAAAAGACAAGGCGCAATCGTTGGATACTCTACGGTGCCTTGGTTTTATCCCTCCTACTCTTTGTACCGATGTTTTACACAACCTCACCGCCGATTCAAACGTATCCGATAACCATTGACGGCGATTTCTCTGACTGGACAGATATAACACAGATGAGCACTTCCACGGCTCAAATCAATCCCAGCGTGGACATAGTCAGCTGTGCCATGACAGAGAACGGAGAATCTTACCTTTCATTTTTCATAGGCGTAAGGGGTCAGATAATGGCCGGCGAGCCGGTGACAAACGAGGGTTTGGCTGACATATTTCACATACTCCTGGACTCTGATATGGATACCGGCACCGGTTATTACATGGACGGCATCGGAGCGGACTACATGATTGAAATCGCCGGTTGGAACGGCGCAGTTATATCTACGAGCCAATACTCTTTTTCTCCGACCGCCGACAACGACAATTGGAACGGTTTCATGCACATAGGTTCGGGAAACACCCGAGTTAACCAGAACATGCTTGAGACCCAGATATCATGGGCCCAGCTTCAGGCGACTTCACCGATACCCGTCGCGGCACGGGTGCATGCCCAGTCCTATGATGGTTGGCATGATTTTTCGGATTGTGTGTTAAGCAACCGGTTACCATCTGTGTGTTTGACTCAGAGGAGCCTGGCATCCGAGATTCTCTTGGGCAATAACCAGGAGTTGCTTTTGCTCACTTTCACATCAATGATCGGGAATTCTACTATTGATAGAATCATAGTTTCTCTCGAGGGCACAGCCTCGGTGTCAGACCTGAATGTCCTCCGACTCGTCGAATACGGCTCCGGCACTATGGTGGATGAGAGCGCCCCAGCTCAAACAGTGACTTTCGACGTGGGAAGCACCATATCGTTGGGCAGTACGGTAACCTATGCAGTCCAGGCAGATTTATCCGCCGGTGCAGCACCGGGAACCACCCTTGGCTGCAGAGTAACATCGACGGAGAATGTCCTAATGACGAACGGTACGGTCTGCCTGGAAACCCAAGAGAGCGCCCATGACCTTGGTTACATTGGCACGGTGCCTACGAACATAAGGATAGACGGTGCGTTTTCTGACTGGACATCAAGGGATATCGCCGACCTGGTTGGTGAGAGTTCCATAGGTCACTGTAACAACGTGGACATACGCGATTTTGGCGCGTATAACGACGGTACACAACTGTATCTTTATGTTTCCACCGCAGGGAAAATCATGGCCGGAACATCTATCCCATGCGCCGGCGAAATCCGAGCGTCAGGCCCGGTTCAACCTTCGGAACCGGACTCAGACCGTGACGGGATACCGGATGCCAACGAGGAGCCGGGTTATGAACACGACTTCAACAATGATGGAATCATTGACGGTCAAAGTCTCGTGGGCGGTCAGCCTGACGTCGACGCGGACGGCATAGCCGATTACCCGTACGGAAACGACGAGTGGCTGATATGGGAAGAAAACAGCGTGATACTGGCCGAGGTTTTCATAGGCCTCGTGGAAAAGCCGGTTGTCACGGGGGAGGACGTGGGCAGAATTTTTATTGACGTAGACAACTCCTCGAGCACGGGTTATGCGGTCGGTAACATCGGTGCGGACAGAATGGTCGAGTTCAGGGGCAAGCACGGAGCAGTCACCGAAACGTCGTTCAACTCTTTCATCGGCTTATCCCCGGGTGCATGGGACTGGAACAACATTGGCACTCCAAACTACAGGAAAGACAACAACCAGATAGAAGCGAATGTCCAGGTGAGCATAGCGACAAATGCAAACCTGTGGTTCGAAATAGAAGCGTGGAATGAGGATGCGGACGATGCCAGTGTTACACAACTTCCCGTGCAACCCCCTATGACGCGTTCTGACTCGGGGCAGAACGAGCCACTAGCGGACTTGAAACCCCTTTACGAGGTCACATTCGGTAATGGTTCAGCCGCCAACGACAGATTTGGCTGGAACATTTCCTGGGCGGGGGATGTGAATAATGACGGAATTGATGATGTAATCGTTGGCGCACCTTACGTTGATTACAACGGTTTAACAGATTGCGGTGCAGTTTACATCCATTTCGGTTATCCGGGCTTCAATTCTACTAATGGCAATTATATGAATCCAGAGGATGCGAACGTTACGATTTACGGAGCTGCTGCCAGCGACCATTTTGGCTGGGACGTGAGCGATGCAGGAGACGTGGACAATGACGGCTATAGCGATGTTATCGTGGGTGCTCCCGAGGGAACCATCATACAAAACTGGTGGAATAATAATTGGCTGTATCGTGAAAACTTGACCTTCGATAACAGCGGGCAATCCGAGGTCCTGGTAAATTTCCCGGTTTTGGTCACCCTTAACTCGACGAATTTCGATTATTCGAAAGCCAAGGCAGACGGCACGGATTTGAGGTTTATCGATTCGGACGGTTCCACCGAGCTAAAATATCATATAGAGGACTGGAATCCTTCTGGGGATAGCTTCGTATGGGTAAATGTTACAAACATAGCTTCCGGTGTGTCCACGGATTATATGCACATGTATTACGGTAACCTTGTCGCACCGGACGTTCAGGATGTAGCTGGAACCTATAATAAAGAATATATCGGCGTATGGCA
The DNA here is from genome assembly GCA_030670795.1 of Methanobacteriota archaeon. Classification (GTDB taxonomy): domain Archaea; phylum Thermoplasmatota; class Thermoplasmata; order SG8-5; family SG8-5; genus SG8-5. Next base: position 32,444 of record DAOVAY010000005.1, read on the forward strand.
TTTGAATGAAACAGGAGCGGGAACATGTTTTGATTCCACTCAATACGGAAATGACGGGACAACTCAAGGAGGCGTCGTACAGGATGCCGCCGGTAAAATAAACGGCGGCGATACCTTCGACGGCTTAAACGATTTCATTGATTGCGGGGTCGGCTCGAGCATGGACATATCAAACGCGGTCACCCTTGAAGGTTGGGCGAAGAAGGCCACGCCCGTAACGAAGAATATTGCCGAGTTCGAACCCATGCAGAGCATATTGATAAGATTCGACGGAACCGATTTCGGCATATCATACGAGGCAATTGCGGAGATGTCGCTGGATGCCCAAGTGGTGAGTATCGTAGCCAGTGCAG
>DAOVAY010000040.1 GCA_030670795.1 Methanobacteriota archaeon
AGTTGCCTTAAAACCGACGAGTTCAGGCAAGTTGTCAATGGAAGTCTCCGCGTCCTATCAGCGGTACTTTGATGAAACAAAATATCAACTCAACGATATGAAGGAAATTGATGTGGATGAACCGAGCACATATATCGTAGAGGATGTTTTTCTCATTTACAAAACAGGTATAATGATTACCAAGGAAAGTAGACGAGTAAAAGTCGAAGTGGACAGCGATGTTTTCAGTGCGATGCTTACGGCGATTACACAATTCGTGCATGACTCACTCCAATTACCTACGGGAGTGGGACTTAACCGCATGGAGTATGGGAATAACAAACTGCTTATTGAGCGAGGAGAACACGTTTTTCTTGCATTAACGATATTGGGTGAGGAATCAGCATACCTGCCATTTTACATGGCCGAGATCATCCAAGAAATTGAGGAGAAATATGGCTCGATATTGCCTGATTGGTCAGGCGAGATGAATAAACTGGCAGGCATTGAGGAAATAATCAAGAAGATTATTTTTGTGAAGAAGGACGCAAAAACCGAAATTCCGATGTTAAGTACCAGTATGCTATCCCCGATTCTAACCCCCGTGGTAGAGGGAAGGATTAATGCCGATGAGATATCTGAGATAGAAACCAAACTAGCTGAGGTAGAAGGTACAAAGGATGCCGAGGAAATCAATCTCGCCCTAAAATACATGACCGAGATGAAAATGATAATAGACAGATATTCCGCGGCTACCACTTCGGATGCTGAGCCAACGGTTTCGATTAGTGAAGAAGAATTAAAGAAAAGAATGTATGACTTGATGATAAGGACCGGGGGAACAGTAGAAGGTTCCGCTCTATTAGATGAACGGTTGAACATATACTTCGAATTGATAGGAAAAATATCAGACACGGTCTATCAGGCGAAAGAAAAGAGTGGCATACCTAATGAGCAACCTTTAGCAAAGGTCGCGATTTTACATCCAGACTATGAAAAATGGCAGGAATTATTGACGAATATGAAGTCCATACTTCTGGATCAGCTAAACACAACAGATGTTGAATTGGTGAAACCTGGCCAATGTTGGAGCGGACTCAACATAGGAGTAATAATTAACGAGCCTTTGATAAGGGAATCTTATAAACACATCGCAACAAATATCATCAGCGTCTTACAATTTATGCCGCCAGAGAAGATGAAATCCAATGTTGAAAAAGAATCTTTTACGATAGGCGTTGAGGGACAACAGATATACATATCCAAGGAAATGGTGTCCATAGAGCTATCCACCCCAGAAGGCATTATCGAAACTGATTTTGAACCTGGCAAATTGTACATTGACCCAAACATAACCGAAGAAATGGCAGAGGAATCGAATACTAAAATTGTTATGAATGAAATTATCAATCATATAAGGCTCATGAGAAAGGAAATGGAACTATCAGATGATACACACATTGAAGTTCAGATATTTGTTCCTGATGAACTGGCCGAATCCTTGGAGGAGTTGAAAAACGAAATAGCGGGTGAAATTAATGCCCACACAGTCGAATTTCCGTTAGATGATTCTTTTAAAAGTGAAGAATACCACATTTCTGAGTTCACTTTCCAAGATGAAAAGATATCAATTGGAGTCGCTCCAATAGAGATCGCTGACGAGTAAATCATGATTTTTCACGCCGATATTAGAAATTTATTAATAAGGGGCCTTTATTTCTAGATAGGCCAGGTTCGACTGGATAAAGGTGTATAAGATGCCTACTGATATAATAAAAAAGAACATTATTCTTTTGGGGGATGGAGCAGTCGGTAAGACGAGCCTAATTAGACGGTTTGTTATAGATGAATTCAGTGACGATTACATCACGACCATAGGTTCAAAGGTTACAAAGAAAGAGGTTGAACTCGGCTCGGAAGACGATAGAACCAACATGATTCTTATGATCTGGGACATCATTGGTCAAAAAGGGTACAGGTACACGCAGTCCCTATCCTTTAGAGGGATGAATGGAGCTCTGCTAATTGCCGATCTAACAAGAAAAGATACTCTTGATAGCCTACAAGGATATTGGATTCCTTTATTGATTAGAATCGCAGGTCCAGTGCCAATGATTTTCTTAGGTAACAAGGCAGATCTTAAAGATGAAGTACAGTTTGGTTTGGATGAAATTCAGGTGGCCGCGGCAGCGTGCGAAGCCTTTGGCTCCACAATGGAATCACATTTAACCAGTGCAAAGACGGGGGAGAACGTGGAAGAGGTGTTCCATCATATAGCCGAGTTTACGAAGAAGGTGAAAACCAAACCGAAGCTAAGCTTCTCCTGGAACCTTATGGAAAGGGACGAGATTGGCTCCCTCAAAGATATTGTCGACCACATCATTGCCGACTTCTCGGATCAGTTTGGGGGTATAGAACACGCTACCCCCATCATTAAACATCAGATAGAGCGTTCTCAACTTGATCTGGTAAATCCTAGCGAAGTGGCCATCGTTAAATTTGTGGACAACCTGGCTAACATTGAAAGTAGTTTTAAATCAACCGAAGTAGTAGAAAAAAATAGGATGAATAGACTCTCACTCTTCGGGCATAAATGATTCCGATGATGGAAGTAAAAATGCAGAAGTTACTAGGGATGTCCCAGGGATTTCCCTCTAATTTCTTAAATATTCGATATACTCTAGTAACCAATCGGAGATTGATATGTCAAACTTAGGAGCAAACATACCGAAAAGCATATGTAGTTTACAAACAACTGTACCAAATTCCTTAAATACATCATATGACATATTATCCATATCTGAGGGGAATATATGAAAGAGACAACTTTGAAATTGTGTGCGATTACCTTAGCGTTCTCTCTATTTTTACCGATTTCCTTATCCATTTGGGGTATGGGAATGGAAGAATCTGTTGGTGTGAACGGCGTTTATAATTCAACACCCACGGTCACCACGGACACACAAACGATGACACCTGAGAACCAGGCGCCGATAGCCATTATCGGAGAACTCATTACTGGGTATACCGGACTCTATTTCAATCTACCGGGCGACCATCCGGAAGTGGAAGGAAACATAACTGGGGTCGTTCCGGGCGATAGCCCGTTCAACCATGATTGGTACGATGATGTGTATTTCAGTTTTGAGAGAAATGACCTGAACCTGACCTTCGGAAGTAGCTGGTTCCCGGTGGACGAGGGATTGGAGGGCGATCCTTATTATTTCGCCGTACACTGGCAGGTCAATATTACAGTGCCAGCAGACGGAGAGTATTCTTTCCTCATGGGTTCCGATGACGATTCCTGGCTCTACATCGATGATATTATGGTTATTGACCTCGGGGGCATTCACGCATTGGAGGAAGAGATAGGCACCGTGAATCTGACAGCAGGCGAACACTATTTGGACATTTATTTCGCAGAAAGACATGTTGTTGAATCCGGCTTCTACTTCGAATTCCTCAACGAGAGCATAGAGATTGTCTCCACTGCCATTTGGGATGATATTGTTGCAGAGATGAACGAGCCGGTTTCCTTTGAGGGAGGTTGCAGTTTTGATGTTGACGGAACAATCGAATCCTATGAATGGAACTTCGGTGATGGTGCGACAGATACTGGCATAAATCCAACACATTCATACAATGAAGATGGGGTATACACAATTACACTCACAGTGACAGATGATGATGGCGCAATTGGAACAGACACCTGTACAGTTACCGTCATCACCCCAGCCACGAGTGCAATTCTGTCCATCGTCAAAGTAAAGATTAATGGGCCTGATGTTGTGGAGACCCACACACGCTATGGTTGGACTTTGGAGATAACGGTGACTAACCTTGGTGGTTCAGATGCAAATGATGTGTTCGTGTATGATGTGTTGCCTGCGGAACTGGCTTTGGTTGACTATATTGTCACACAAGGGATATTTACTTCCTCACAAAACGGGAATGGACAGAGTGGTTCGACCTCACTCATATGGGATGTAGGCACTCTAGGCTCTGGAGATGGTGCATCCCTCATATTGGTAATCTCTACTACCACTAACCCTGCGGGGCAACAGGAGTTCACTTCTCCTGGCAACTACAGTCTTAACGACGGGGCGTGGGCAGTTGGGGTTGATTCTTTAACGGGGGACGAAATTACCGCAGGCCCTACGCCTCCCATAACGGTCCATGTCCTTGACCTACCGAACATTGAGTATTCTCTCGAATACCTGGACCCTGCCGATGAGACCATCGTTGACGGGGATGGTATACACTTTTACACATCTGGTGCATATCCTGAGAAGTACAATTCTGTTCTCTTCAACGAGACTTTTGTGATTCCGGAATACGATTATGGCACCTACTTCCTTTACAACGGCTCCACACCAGTACACTTTACAATAACTATCGTAAATACGAACGAGATAACCCTTTCAAACATTGTGGTGAGTGCCACACAAGAGCGCCATAACGATATGACGATTTGGGACCGCCAGGGCGAAATCACATTCTACAAGGGTCAGGTACTGGAGGGGGATTCAACATCCTCTTGGGTGATTGATACTTTAGCACCGGGAGGCACGGTCACACTGGACGGATTCCATTGGTTCCAGGGAAGGGGCTGGGGCCTCGACCAAACCCATCTGACAATCAGCATGAACACAAATACAATCGTAGACGACCCAGAGGCAGGAGTTTATTGCCCGCCATAGTTTAACTCTATTTCCCAATAGCCATTTCAACCGCCTTTAGCGCGTGGATTCTTGTAGTGTCAAATATAGGCACGGGCGAATCATCTGGCTTCACAATCATGTGGATCTCTGTGCATCCGAGAATAATGCCTTCTGCGCCCTGCTCAACGAGCCCATTAACTATACGGCGGTATTCCACTTTGGATTTCTCCGGCGTCTTCCCGAAGCACAGCTCGTCGAATATCACATCGTCAACCAATTTTCTATCTGGCTCTTCCGGAACGAGAACCTCGAGACCATGCTTTTCAGCCAACCGCCCCTTGTAGAAATCTTCTTCCATGGTTTGCCTCGTACCTAGCAAGCCTACTTTTTTAACACCGTTGGCCAGGATTCTCTCGGCCGCAGCATCGGCAATGTGCAAAACCGGGATGTTGATTCCCCGGCTTATCTCATCGGCATATTTGTGGTAAGTGTTCGTGCACATCACGAGAAAGTCAGCGTCGCCTTTCTCGACACGTCTAGCCGCATCTATCAAAAGTCTCACTAGTTCGTCCCTTTTCCCCTCTTCCTTGAGCTCGTATGTCTCTGCAAAATCCACGCTGTACATAACGATTTTCGCGGAATGATACCCGCCCAGCCTCTGGTTAATGGCCTCGTTCAGTATCCGGTAATACTCATTCGTGGAATTCCAGCTCATCCCACCGATTAGGCCGATGGTTTTCATGATGTGCACCTGCTTCAGTAAACCCCTTATCTGTTATTTCTAAATTTTGGTGGGTTATTCTAAGGGAAAAATTTATTCTATGGAAAACCTCTAACAGCAGCTGAAGAGGCGTTGTTATTGAGAGAAGAGGGGCAAGCTAAAAACAGATTGAGAACGATTGTAGAGAACCTCAGGAAAAAAGAGTCCCTTCTCTGGCGAAACGTTCTCTGGCTGGAAGTTCTCGTCATAGCGGCTGTAATACTCTCCATTGGCCTGGGCAGCTTGAGTTTGACTTATGAAGGCTTATACAACATTGTGTTGGTCTTCCTTCTGTTTTTCTCTTTTGTATTCGGTTTTGTGCTTTTTCTCGTTCATGACCTCCAACTCGAGCGCCAGGGCGTGCTGATGTTTCTTATTTTTCTAATAGGCTGTTTGTTGGTCTCCTACTCCACCCTGATATACCAGTCAGGGACAGCGGAGAGTCTGGATTTTGCGTTGCTGCTCCTCTTGGGTACTATTCTGACGGTCTCGGGCGTTGGACTGATGGTGGTGCGCCTCAGACAGACTAGCCGTCTTACCGGTTACTACTCGATGTGGTTATTCGGTATATTACTCATAATGTTCATGCCGCTTCACGAGTTGGGCTTTGTTCTTCATTACAGCGGCCGGGATCTGGTTATAGGTTATCTGGGCCTCGGAATATCGATTATCGGAGCCATATCCTTTGCGATAGAACAGAGATTGGTACTCAATGTGGAGAGTTGGGTGACCTCGGGAGATGCCAAATACATATCTGGTAAGTTCGACGAAGCCATAGAATATTATGACCAGGTCTTGGGCGTGGATACCCTTAATGAATACGTCTGGTCAAGCAAGGGTGCGACCCTTTTAAAATTGGGATTGTGGGCCGAAGCCATTGACTGCTTCGATAAGGCAATAGACCTGGACCCAGATATATCCTTGGCTTATAGCGGCAAGGGTCTTGCACTAACCTATCTTAAAAGATATTCGGAAGCCTTGGAAAGCCATGAAAAAGCAATCGAGAGCGGAAGGAGCCCGATCGGATGGAACAACAAGGGAAACACCCTATTGAGGATGGGCGCTCGAGTGGATGAAGCGCTTTTGTGCTACGAAAATGCCCTCAAAGTGAATCCGGAGTATGAGGTTGCCTGGTTCAACAAAGGAAAAGCGGAAATGAAACTCGGGCGCTATGAAGCAGCAGCCGAATCCTTCACCAGGGCAGTTGATATCAAACCCGAATTCTCCGACGCCTGGTTTCAGAAGGGGAAGGCTCTGGTTTCTACAGGAGCCAGTGAGGAAAAAGCCCTTTTCTGCTATGACACGGCCATACAACTCAAACCGGCAAGCTCTGAGGCATGGATGGAGAGGAAGATTCTGCTTTTGGCCATGGAGGAGAAAAAACTCAGGCCCATACCCATCGTCAACATACCGGAAACAGGGGCCGTCTTCGGTCCCGCAGCCAGGGAAAAATATCTCCTTCCGATTGCAGACCAGCTACTGGAAAAATCTACTCTATCGATAGGGAAGAACGGATACGAATTGAGGGAAGAGGCTCTAAATTGGGCGGTAAAAGGGAGATATGACAAATCGATTGAGATTCTGGATACAACCATTTCCAGATATCCGGATGATGCGGTCACGTACATGACCAAGGGTGTGCTTCTTTCGAGGGTGGAGCAATTCGAGGGAGCATTGGCCGCCTTCGATAACGCAATCGAAATAAAGCCCGAATGGGTCGGCCCCTGGTTCAGCAAGGGCATGGTCCTGGCTGCAAAGGGAGATTATGAATTGGCTATGGATTGCCTTGACAAAGCCAAGTCGGTGAGGCCCAACTATGCGGATGCATGGAGCGTCAAAGGAATCGTCCTGGGCATACAGAAGAGATATGATGAGGCAATCGAATGTTTTGATACGGTAATCGGTCTCAGACCGGATGACGTAGAGGCCTGGCGCTCGAAATGCACGGCCCTGAACAAACTGGGAAGATATGAGGAGTCCATTGCATGCTATGAAAAAATGACCACGTTAAGCCCGGCGATAGAGGAAACCCAAAGATTTCTGTTGGAGGAGAAGGAAAAACTGGAGGGTGCCAAGGCATGGTTCAAAACAGGGGTGGAGCTGGCAAAATCGAAGGAGTACGGCAGGGGACTGGAGCGATTGAAGGAGGCAATAACCCTGAGACCGAACTACATCGACGCCCTCTACATATCTGGTGTGATTTACGGAGTCATTGGCGAGTATCCCCAGGCGATGGATTATTTCAAGCGAGTGCTGGAACTGAATCCTGAGCATGTGGAAGCACTTTATGGAAAAGGTAACATACTCCTCAAGGAAGGCCAGCCTGATACAGCATTGGAATTATTTGACAGGGTTTTGAAGCTGAGCGACACGCACGTAGATGCGCTGTGCGACAAGGGCGTGGCACTTTTCAGGCTGGAGAGGTATGAAGAGGCCCTGGCATGCTGTGACATAGCTCTAAAAATCGCCGGTGACCATCAGAGGACCATCGCCTTAAGGGAGAGTTGCGTCCAGGCGATGGAGGTTACAGCACAGGGTAGAGAACGCTCAGGCCATTAGGGTTGTGATGAATTGACCCGTCAGTAATTAGGCGTGGGTGATTGCCGCACACCGTACATATTCGAGCGTAGTGAATCAGAGTCTCTGACTCTGAAAGATCAGGTGTGCGGCCTACAAAATGTAAACATACAGGCCGAATACCAATGCCAGGTTCTTAAGGATCTGGTAGTTTACAGGAACTCCTCAAACTCCTTGACCAGCTCCGGATGTTTATCCTGAACGGCCTTGAGTATGTTGAAGACGGTGATGTTTGTCATGTCTACTTCAGCCAAGGCGCTGATCACTTTGTCGAAGATTTCGTCGGTGAGCGTCACCACCTTTTCCTTTGCCATCCAGTCCCTGAAGAGTTTCTCCTCGAGGATGTCGCGCCAGCCCTTCTCGTACCTCTGAAAGAAATCCGCGCTGAAATCACCGCTTTCGACGGCTTCGGCCGCGACCTTGCCGGCCACGCCCCCTGCCATGCAACTGTTAGCGATTCCGCCGCCGGTCATTGGGTCTATCTGTCTTGCCGCATCGCCCACCAGCATCACACCGTCGCTCACGGTCCGGTCGATCGGAGCGCATATCGACACGCCGCCGGCCACCATGTCCAGCTGTTTTCCCTTGCTGAACCTCGGGTTCTTGGCAATCCAGTTGTCCAGATATTGCTTGACCTCGCCGCCGTTCTTCAGCATGTTGCCTGCAACACCTATGCCCACGTTGGCCGTGTCCTCGTTCTTCGGGAAGACCCAGATGTATCCGCCCGGGGCGCCGCTGCCGATGAAGAACTCGGTGTATTTCGGATCCGGCTCGATGTCTGTAAGGCGATATTGAAAACAGCTCATGATGTCGCTGGGTTTCAGGTTTGTGTCTATTCCGGCCCACCGACCGACTTGCGATTCATAACCGTCCGAACCGACCACTATCTTGGCCTTTATGTCTTTTCTCTCCCCGTTGTGTATGACCTTTACGCCGATGGTTTTCTCACCTTCTTTGATGAGGGCGATGACCGACGTCTTCACTTTCACATCTGCACCCGCCTTTGCGGCAAGCCTTGCCAGTGCCCTGTCGAAAAGGTCGCGCTCGATAACGAAGCCGACCTCTACACCAGCCTTGCTCTCGTCCACGTCAAAGGCGTGGCCTGCCGGTGATATGATGCGCGCCCCGTCCATCTCCGCGGCTATCCAGCTCTTGTCTAACGGTATATTTGCCTCGTCCAGTAGTCCTCTTGATAGTCCTTCACCACATCTCACGGGGGTGCCAATCTCCTGCCTCTTCTCGAGAACAAGCACGGTAGCCCCACCCTCTGCCGCGAATCTCGCAGTCGTGCTTCCGGCCGGGCCTGCACCCACCACCACGACGTCGTACTCGTCATCCATCTACTCGCCCCCATCCATGTCGAGTGCCCCTACCGGACAGAGGCGCACGCATACCCCGCAAGATATGCAATCGTCGTTGAACTCGAGTTCGACCTCGTTCAGAAATATGGCGTTATTCGGGCAGCTGCCCACGCACAACCCACAATGTAGACATTTGTTGGCGTCTGTTTTTATCGTCATAGCTTTCCCTCTGGGCAAGCATCTTCGCCGTGTCTGGCCCTGTATTCGTCAAACGAGATGGAGAACTTTTTTTCCACCTCTTTTCTGTATTCCGGTCCGGTGTTATACGCGCAGAATGGGATTATTCTTCCGTCGGGCACAGCGTAGTGAATCACGCATCTCTTGACCCGCTCGATGTCATAATTGTACAGGTCCTGGAAGTGCATGCCGCCGACCATGATGAGCCCCCAGGAGATCTCGGCGGTGGCCTCTTTTGCGGTGGAGGAGAACACTCCTTCCAGTTTCCTGAGGAACTTCGTGGCGCTGAGACCCTTCGGTGCCTTGTCCTTCTTGAAATGTTTTCTTATAAGATTGAAAGCCTTGATTTTCATTGGTGCCTTAAATTTTTTGCCCTCGCTCTGCCTGGCCAATTCCAGCAGGTCCCTGAAAAGGCCGTCCACGTCTAGGAACCTAGGTATAGTAGTCGCAATGCCATCCTCGTCGATGTAAAGATAGGTGGCCAGACCACAATGCGGATGCGCCGTGAAAGCCAGCTGGGGCTCTCCGAACATCACTGAAAGGAACTCCGATATGGGCGTGACCACAGGTACCGGATACCAGTCCTCCCTGCTGATGAAGTCGGTTTGTTTTTCCAACCTGTCCACCATGTCCGGTAAGGTGAACCTTCCCTTTTCCCTTTCCTCGTTGTCAATTCGGCCGGCAAAGGACACTGGCTGGAAATTGACAGACCTTACTACATCTCGATTTTCAATGGCAAACTTCAGTATGTCACCCAACTGGTCGTCGTTCAACCCGTTCATAATCGTCGGCACGAGCACCACGGATAATTTCGAAGGCGATGTATCCCGACAGGTCTGGACAGCCTTGAGTTTGGTCTCTAGCAAAGGTCTTCCCCTCGCCTGTATGTAATTCTCTTCCTTCAGGCCGTCGAACTGCAGATAAACGGTGTGCAAACCGGCGTCCAGCATCTTCTGGGTGAAACCCGACTCGTTGGCCATCTTCAGGCCGTTGGTCGCGACCTGTATCTGGGCGAATCCGAGCTCACTGGCCTTTGCAATCGCGTCGAAGAACCTGGGATAGATGGTCGGCTCACCACCGGCGAATTGGAGTGCAGTACAGGCGACGGGACGCTCTGCCCTCAGGGTCTCCAGCATCTTCGTGACCTCTTCGAATGTAGGTTCGAATACGTAACCGGCGTCGTTCGCGTTGGCGAAACAGATCGGGCATCGGAGATTGCAGCGGTTGGTAAGGTCCAGGTTGGCCAGCGACGTGTGGCTGAGATGAATGTCGCACAGCCCACAATCCCAGGGGCAGCCCTTTTCCACCGGTATGGCGGGATTCTCCACGCCCACGCCGTCAAACGCCCAGCTCTCTGCCATTTTGTACAGTTCCACATCAGACCAGTAGACGTCTTTGAAGTATCCGTGCTCATCGCAGGTCTTCGATATCATGACCTTCCCGTCTTCTTCGTATACGTCCGCGGTAATGATTTTCTTACATTCCGGACAAAGGCTTTGGGTAGTCTTCGGAAGAACGGTTTCTAGAGTTGTTTCCTTTATTACCATACTCATAAAATCACATTTAACCACATAGAAGACAAAGACTTAAATGTTTTGTAGCTATTACCGCTACAAAAGGTGATGTTAATGGACATCGAAGAGCTCACTGGTCAAGATATGGACGCGTTGCTGGAACGATACAAAAAGGTGCAAGAAGACTTGGCACTTCTTAATTTTTCAGAATACGAGACAAGGGCCTATGTCGCGCTCGTGGCATTGGGCGTCAGCGATGCAGAGACCATAGCCATGACCGCCCAGGTGCCGAGGACGTCCATGTACAAGGTCCTGGAAGGCTTATTGAAAAAAGGTTACGTGACAGTGACAAAAGGCCGCCCCCGGAAGTACACGGCCGAATCGCCCAGGGTGCTGAAGGAGAGAATATTCACCCGACTTGAGGAGACCTTCGACGACCTGGAGATGTTTCACGGGATCATGAGGGAGCGGGGCATGCCTCAGGTGATATTCACCCTCACCGGAAAGGAAAAGGTGTTGAAGAAGATGGCAGAGCTGCTGGACGCGTCAAAGGAGAGGATCATGATTTCCACATCGAACGCCCCGGCACTCAGGGAAGCCCTGAAAAATAAGCTCACCACGGCACAGAAAAGAGGCGTTGAAATCTCACTGATTACCCCACCTGGCCAGAAAACCATACCCGGAGTCAAAACCATGAGGAGGGAAGGGCTGATCGCCACCGACGTGGTCGTGGACGGAAGACACGCCCTGATCGCCGGAGCCAACCTGGAGGCCTGCGGATTCACGGACAATGAAGTTTTAGCGCAACACCTGGAAGGATTTCTAAAAATGATGATGGAGAAATAATACAATTTGGGCTGCGGATTAGTGTTCCAGCCAGCAGACGTTTTTCAATCAATTCCGAGCGAGCATGCTGATTAATTATTAATGTTTACATACCCCGAGTTTCTAACCATTTGCCTTGCTTTTGATTTTATGTAGTTTTTCTTTGCGAGGGGTCAGCCAGCGCAGCGAGGAACTCAAAGAAAAACTCGGTAGTAAAAGAAAGTAAAGGGGGTGGAAGATGGATTAGACGAATGCCTCTTCCATTTCTTCCACATAGCTGAGTATGTCGTACTCGGAGTTTGTGTAGACGCTCTCTTCGCACTTGATGTGTGTCCTGTGTGCCATGTTGTCCATCTGATGAACTAGCTCGACCATTTGTGAGATGTCTTCGCCCCTGTTGTAAAGCTCGAAAACTAAATCTCTCAAATCCTGTATTGTGTGATATTTCATCCAGTCTACCGTGTCCCGGTCGACACCTCGAATCTGTCTTGGTCTTGGACCTTTCAATATAACTTTCTCAACCATTTGCATCCCTTCTGACGTTATTAGGTTATTTGTCTGACAATTGTCAGATGTCATACCTATATGTAAATAGTGGTATTTAAGGTTTTCGAATACACTATTTTCACATAGCCAGATATTATTTTTAACGCCATTCTAATGTGGTTCATAATTAAAAATCGTTTGTCTGACAATATGTATGCCGTTGAAAATCCGAACACCGAAGGAATTAAATCGCTTGGCAGAATTACCATGACATCTATGGTTGCACATGAAAATTTGATTTTCATGTGTGCCTTTTGACTCTGGAACCTCGCTTGTTGGGAAGGTTACACCAGGGTGGTGCCATGAGCATATTCGATTCGATTGGAAGTAAGGAGAAGAGACTTTACGGCAAGGTTGGAAAGCTTATCGAGAAGGGTAAGCGCTATTCCTCTCAGAAGCAGAGCCCGCAGGCCCTGGAGGCATTACAGAAGGCCCAGAACTTATTGGACCAGAACAGAGAGATAGTCAATTCGAATAAGACCGAATTTTCTATGTTGTACGACGCAGTGGGTCATGGATTGGCCACCCTTAACCGTGAAACAGACGGCCTGAGATGTCTTGAGAGGGCTCTGGGATTGCACCCACAGAACGTAAGCGCGCACATACACAAGGGAATGTTGCTCTACAGCCAGAACAATCACCTGGAGGCGCTCAAGCAATTCGACGCGGCCATAGTGATAGACGGAGAAAACAAGTCGGCATGGTCTAACCGAGGCAGCGCATTGGCCAAACTCGGGAGAGAGCCGGAGGCCATAGCATCGTTCTCAAAGGTGTTGGCTTTCGACGAGCTGGACATTGCACATTATGATAAGATATTGGAGCTCACCCCCAGGGACGCGAGCGTGCTGAACCGGAAAGGCGTAGCCCTGAACAAGCTGAATAGATTTGAGGATGCCATTGACGTTTTCGAGAAAGCGCTTTCGATAGACGGCAATTTCGTGGATGCGTTGGTGAATCACGGAATGTCTCTTTCCCACCTTTCCGTACACACGGAAGCCGTTGAGTCTTTCGACAAGGCTCTGGCTCTCAGAAGGGACGACGCATTCATCTGGGAGCAGCGGGGAAATTCCCTGTACAAACTTGAGAAGTATCGGGAGGCAGCGGACAGTTACACCGAATCCCTCAGGTTGAAGTCTGATGACGTGAAGGTCTGGATACAGAAGGGCATGGCACTGCACATGGCCGAGGATTATGAATCCGCATGCGGCAGCTATGACATGGCCCTGACCCTCGAGCCCAACAACATGGCTGCGCTGGTTAATAAAAGGCAGTCAATGAAGAAACTGGGCCGTCACAAGGAAGTGATCGAGGTCTCGGACAGGATCTTGGAGATAACCCCCGGGGACA
>DAOVAY010000006.1 GCA_030670795.1 Methanobacteriota archaeon
CTACGTCCGAGAAGGCCAGACCGCTAAAGGTGAGTGCAACATCCTCATTCACTGTCAGCACTCCTGTTGCAACGTATGTCACGTTTTCATCAGATACATTAATGCTGATGCCTGCCGTTGGAGACGCGCTGTCTACTTTCACAAAAATATCTCTGAATGTCTGATTTCCACCGGTTTCAGTAACCGTTAAGTTGACCGTCAATACACCAGGTGTAGTAAAGTTGTTGGTCGTTATCATGCCCCAAGCGTCAGGTGTTCCGTCACTCTCAAAGTCCCAGGTGTAATTCGCTGAGTTTTTATCGCCAATCAGGTCGGTGGTTTCTATTGCGCTGAAAGTCAACGTAGTGTTCACGTCTGGATAGGTTGTCGTGTCCTCCATTCGTACTATCACTGTGTAATTGTCGAACGTGTTGTTCAACACGTAGTGCAAACCCTCGGTAACCTTCGCCTTTGCAGTGCCGTTCATGGAACTCTGAATTGTCATAGTCACTATCTCGGTATCTCCCAGTAAGAACTCTGTTGGATCAACAGTTATTGGATTGTTATAACCGCTAACATCAACGTATATCGTTTCTGTCATGTTTGAGGTCATTTCATACATTCTTGGGGTCAATGGCAAAACGATGTCATATACATAATCCACGGTCTCACTGTCGTAGGTCGCGTTCAAAACAAGCATAAACACGGAGGAGTTCACATCCTCAAGAGCACCGACCAATGTATAGTTAAAGCTATTGTTAATGTAAAAGACAGAATCAGCGGATGCTATGTCACCCTCTGCATCTTCAATGGTTACAGTGTAGGTTGTATCTTCCAATTCATAGTATAGGTTATCAAGAGTAAGGAAACCAGAGGTGTCCTTTTGTTCCAAACTCTTATCCTCAAGGTAATCTATCCAATCAGTTATTTCTCCAGCATCTATTACCCAGTCATTCGGTGTAAATCCTAAAGGTTCCATACCATAATCGCGGTCCGCGTTAACCAGAGCACTGACGTTGTCAACGTAAACGGTTTTGTTGATCGTAACGAAGATATTCGTCCAGTTGGTGAACTCGTAATTTGTCATCACTGTGTCTTTCATTTCCACAGGGTCTAAAAAGACTTGCTGATATGTATCCACATCTGTAACTGAAATCAATCTTGACTGAAAACCCTGAGCATCAACCAGCATCCTGAAGTTGGCATCGAACGTGTTCAGTTTGAAATATCCAACGTCTGTGGTAGTGGTTTGGCTCTCGTAGAGTTTTGTGGAGTTGTAGATTGTGACTGTTGCACCTTCAACAGGTCCTTGAGGTTCAGAAGAACTTCTCACAACACCCTCCAGAACTTTATTCTGTGGTATCGGGTCCAGAGCCACATCCACGAAGTTTGCTCCTGTGAAGTTGTTCTGCCAGTCAATAATGTTGGAAGAATCTGTAAAGTAGTTGGCTTCACTCACTACAAGTGTGAAAGTAGCGGTTCCATAATAATCAATTGTGTAAACACCAGTTTCATTAGTTAGCGTCTGGTCAACATATGTCCCCGCATTGTCATACAAAGCGACTGCTGCATTTTCTATGGGGTCAGTGGACACGCTATCCGTTATTGTTCCATTAAGGGTACAATTTTTAAATGGAAGTGGTATCATTGTAATGTCATGGTTAATGCTACCTTCCTGTGGAACATCAATCCAGTCTTCGTATGTTTCATGGTTCTCCTCTGTGGCACGAATTTTCAAACGTCCTGGATAACTGATAATCTCATAGTACCCAGCAAATTGTCCTGAATGGCTGCCAATCCATCTCACACCATCTTCTGATATCTCTACCCAGACACCAGGCAGGTAATTGGCTACGGTGCTGTCAACATAACCAAACACCTTCACCTCAGGGGTTGGCGTAATTTGCTCTATATAAATGGTACCTATGTCCTTTTCTTGAGAAAGAGTCAGAGTTGCTAAAGTGGTGTTACCATAATAGCCATCTTTTATGAAAGCTAAACTAACGCTTAAAGCATCGATATAACGCGAGAATGTACCATCCGCACCCGTCATCACATACCAGACCTCGCCGTCCGTTATCGTTACATTTACGCTGGAGATGGGGTTATTATTAAGGTCCTTCACTGTACCTAATATTTTTTCCTTCTTTATCATCACGATGTCACTGACGTCGGCTATTCCCGTCTGGTTGAAAGACACCGGATTCAAGTTCACCATCTTATCCTTCCACATGTTAGATGTGTAACTTATTGTGTAATATCCACGGGCATCATCGTCCACTCCGTCCAGTATAAATTGGTAAGTACCACTGGGACCTGTGGTCACCTCGAAAATCTCAGGGGTGTTATTCAGCTTAACTTCGACCCCGGCGAGATTGTTGGCCTGATTGTCTATAACTTTACCTGTGATCTTAAGAACTCCTGAGGTAGTAAATGACCAGTCGAACGGGGTACCAGCCACATTTGAAACGTTCTGATAACTGGATACATTCAGAGTAACAGTATCAAACACATACCAGTCATTGTGAGACCATGTACCAATGTCATTCGTATAAGTACCGTTACTCCAGCCCAGAAATACCCAGGTACCGGGATCAATACCTCCTGTCTGGGTTAACGTAGGTATTACGGAAGCGTTCATACTCTCATTGAATACAATAATGACATTCTGGCTCGGAGAAATGCCTGTTACGCCGTTTGCTGGTGTAGTATTGTCTACAGCGGGTACATAAGTACTTGGCCCGCCAGTTTCACTTGCACCGCCCATCAGACTTATGGGCAGAGCAGCTATTGCGCTCGTTACCATTGCTAGGACCAATAATAGGGTCATAGTTTTCCATGTTGCTTTAGGCATTTCAATCACTCATCCATTAGTCTTTACGATAACCTCTTCAGATACGAGGTTGAGAAAGCGCAAAGAAGTTCATATATATAATGATTTAGGGTTTTCTATATATACTATATAAAGAAAAATATTATTAAGAATATAAATTACTGAAGTTCTTTGATTACCTCTTCGGCCCTGTCGATCCTCACCTTCTTTTCCTTTACTAGAATGGGTACAACCTTGTCTATGAGCTCTGGAGTCGCCTTAATTCCTAAATTCTCGGCAGCCATGACCGTGATGTTTCTTGCATGTAGGGACATGTGGCCGCGTTGGATCCCTTCCGTGGCCAGCGCCCTCAAGGCGGCGAAGTTCTGTGCCAGACCCACCGAAGCAATGACCTGAGCTAATTCCGAGGCAGTCTTTATCCCAAGTATCTTCACACATATCTTGGCAGTCGGGTGAACCGCTGTCGCGCCCCCTATCAGGCCGACAGCCATCGGTACCTCTATTTTACCAACCAAATCGCCGTTCTCGTTCTTCTCATAAGATGTCAGAGGTTTGTAACCGCCTTCCTTGTACGCGGCATAAGTGTGAGCCCCTGCCTCGATCGCCCTGAAATCGTTGCCAGTGGCTATGACCACTGCGTCAATACCGTTCATTATACCCTTGTTGTGAGTGGCACATCTGAATGGATCAGCGGCTGCGAACGCATATGCTTCGATAACCCCATCCACAACATCCTCCCCACCGATTGCCTCTTTGGGGAATATGGCCTCAACATTGGCCATACGATACACGGCAAGGTTGGATATAATTCTCAGGTAGATCTTCCCTCCGGTGAGCTCTTCAATCATGGGAGAAATCCCTTCAGCCATGGTGTTAACCGCATTGGCTCCCATTGCGTCCAGGCAATTAACCAGAATATGATTGATGACCATTGGCCCTTTTTCCGTCTGGATTATGCGGACCTCTATATCCCTTGCTCCGCCACCCAACTTGACCAACATGGGATCCATGGAGTTGGCTTTTTCCAGCAGCGTCTCTTTATTCTCCAGTATCTGCTCCTTTGCCTTTTCCGGATCTTCAACGTGTGTAAGTTGTATCTGGCCAATCATTATAGGCTCCGATGTAGAAGCCTTGAAGCCGCCACCGGCCCTGGCCGCCTTTGCGGAATTGGACGCGGCCGCAACCACCGACGGCTCCTCTATGGCCATCGGAACCAAGACGTCCTTACTATTTATCTGAAAGTTAGTAGCAATGCCCAGCGTCATCGGCATTGTCCCGACCACATTCTCGATCATTCTATCTGCCAGGTCAGGCGCGAGCGCACCTGTCTTACCCAACAGTTCTACCTCTTCATCGGTTAAGCCAGCAAACTCCTTGACCTTCTTCAGTCTCTCCTCGATGCTCAACTTATAGAATCCACTAATGTCTGAATTCATAATCTCAAATCTCCTTCACTCCTTATGTGTTGAGAGAATAAATCTTTTCGCTTCGCGGGATGATGCCCAACCCAGCGTTCAAACCTTATGATTTTCGTCTAGTCGAGGTGGGCAATCACAAGTTCAACGCAGGGGCGGGGAGTACAAACACGAGGGATTTTTATAGACCCTCGTGCATTCACTTAGGGGCTGAGCGTTTCCCAAATAGGCTGGAGGGAAGAATCACGAAAGAAAAGGAGACCGCCCGAAAAGATAAAAAGTAGGGGAACGATATAGGGAAAAATGTGAAGTGGAAGAGATGAAACGAATAATCACAGTAATCATATGTGCAATCTTGATATTGAGCTCTGTTTTTGTACTACTTGATATTGAAGAGGAGGTTGAAGGTAAGGTAGTTATCCAAGATGGTGTGAATTATTTACCTCATGTTCCAATAAGAATCAATGGGAATGGAGATTTTGCAGCAATCGCAACCTCAGGTGACGGGAGTCCTGGGACACCCTGGATAATTGAAGGATGGGAGATAGATGGAGGAGGGGCTCCAGGTGTAGGTTATTGTTTATACATCGGAAATACAACAGATTACTTTGTGGTGAGGAATTGCTACTTTTACAACGCTTATTGGATAAATACGCCGTATTATGTGGGTGATGGAATTATACTCTACCAAGTACAAAATGGAAAAGTAGAGAACAATATCCTCTCAAACAATGAAGATGGTGGCATTTACATTCGTTCTTCAAGTAACAATACGTTACTGAACACTACCTGCTCATTCAATAATTTTGCAGGGATAAACTTTAGGTATTCTAACAACATCACAATTGTGAATAACACTTGCCAGGGCAATTGGTTTGGCATTACTTCTTCATATTCAAACGATATTGTAATAATTAATTCCACTATATCTTCTGACAATACTGATTTGGTCATAGATTTTGATTCTCATCTAACCACCCTAAACACCACCTTTGATCCGTTAAAAACCTCCGTTGATGATGGGTTATCTACTCTCACAGTACAGTGGTTCCTTAACATTTATGTTAATAATATAAATAACGAGCCAGTGCTATATGCAAATGTCACGGTGTACGATTCCATTGGTACTAAGGTTTATAATGGAACCACAGATACTAGCGGTTACCGTAAATGGATTGGAGCCACTGAATATATTGAAAATAGTACTGTAAAGGTTTATCACACACCGCATAATATCACAGTCTCGAAGTCAGGATATTATAATGGATATTCAGAACCGAACATGAACGAGAGCAAGACTGTGATAATAACACTCACTCCAGATCCGAAATACAATATCTCTCTGCAAGAAGGCTGGAACCTTATCTCATTATCGCTAGAACAATCGGATGAATCCCTAGACCAAGCACTCAGTTCTATCGCTGGAAAATGGGATTACATTAGAATTTATGACCCGCTGGACCCAGAGCCGTGGAAGTCCAATTGCACTTACAAACCTAATCAATTGAACGATTTCGATACACTGAACCATACACAAGGTTTCTGGATTAATATTACTGAACTAAATGTGAATCTAACCGTTAGAGGATATGAGCCTTCATCAACAACTATTCCTCTATACAATGGGTGGAATCTTGTAGGTTATCCGACTTTGAACAGTACGAAAACTATTGCGGACGCTTTTGCCGGAACTAATGCTGATATCTGGATGATAGGCAATACTTCCGAACCATATCAGATTCAAGAAGTTGGAGCAGCTTACGTTATGAAGCCGGGAAAAGGATATTGGGTTCACGTTACTTTGGATGATGTCTGGATTGTGAATTGGTAGAATAAGTACAGAACCCTGATAGGGCGCCGTAGGTGTGACTTAGGGCGAGCGGAAATAAGATAAGGCTGTATGCCCGTTTTGAAAGATGTGTTTACAAAGTATAATAAACAGACAATCGACTGGTGACTGTCCCAGCCATCCAGACATATTCACAACAATTCCGAGCGAGCAGGCCGATGCGGAGTTTCTCTCTATTTGATGTGAGATTGATTTTTCCGAATTTTTTCTTTGCGCAGCATCGGCCAGCGCAGCTTGGAATTCAAAGAAAAAACTCTGTGGAAACTTTTAAACAAGACCATACCATGCCCTATGCCAGTGGCACAATGCGATATATGCTATCCACGGTGACGTTCTATGATGGATAAGTTGGGATTTGATAATGAGGCATATTTAAAGAAACAAACCGAGGCTATACTGAAACGGGTGAACGAGTTTGACAACAAGCTTTATCTAGAATTCGGGGGGAAGATCATTTATGATTTCCATGCAGCCCGTGTTCTCCCAGGCTTTGATCCGAACGTGAAGATGCAGCTTCTGCACCATCTGAAAGACACAGCCGACATCATCCTATGCATTTACGCTGGAGACATTGAGAGGAGGAAGATCCGGGCCGATTTTGGCATTACATATGACGCAGACGCGATGAAATTGATAGACGACCTCCGAGCTTGGGGGATTGATATTACTGCAGTGGTCATCACTAGATTTGAGAATCAACCGGCAGTGAACATTTTCAAGAACAAGCTGGAGCGTCGTGATATAACAGTATACACGCACGGTTACACGAAGGGATATCCTAGTGACGTAGATGTCATAGTGAGCGACGAAGGTTACGGTGTCAATGAACACATACCGACGAACAATCCTCTGGTGATAGTGACCGCCCCTGGACCGGGAAGCGGCAAACTGGCTACTTGTTTATCACAGCTATATCATGATTATAATCTCGGCATGAAATCGGGATATGCAAAATTCGAAACGTTTCCCATATGGAACATTCCGCTGAAACATCCGGTTAACGTCGCTTACGAAGCCGCGACAGCGGACCTCGGCGATTTTAACATGATCGACCCATATCACCAAAAGGCCTATGGTGAGGAGACGGTGAATTACAACCGAGACGTGGAGGTATTTCCCGTATTGAAAAGTATACTTGAAAAGATAACGGGCGCAGAATCCCCCTATCAGTCCCCTACCGACATGGGAGTTAACATGGCTGGATATGGCATAATCGACGATGAGGTTGTTCAGGAAGCTGCGAGACAGGAGGTTATCCGCCGTTCCTTTCGATACAATTGCGAATACATTATGGGCTTCATAAACAAGGCAACAGTGAAACTTTCTGAAGATCTCATGGAGCAGTTGGATGTAGTCCCCGAGGGCAGAAAAGTAGTCGTGCCTGCTAGGAATGCTGCAAAGGAAGCGCAGGATGAAGGGAAGGGCAATATGGGCATATACTGCGGTGCCGCAATCGAGCTGAAGGACGGCAGGATAGTGACCGGTAAGAACTCTCCGCTGATGCATGCTGCCTCTAGCCTCACACTCAATTCTATCAAGGTTCTTGCCGAGATACCCGACAAGATACATTTGTTATCGCCTAATGTGATAGAATCGATCGGCAACCTTAAAAAACAGATACTCGAAGAAAAGGCAGTAAGTCTGAATCTTAACGAGACACTAATCGCCCTGAGCATAAGCGCAGCCTCCAATCCCACTACCCAATACGCCATGGAGATGTTGGAGGAACTCAAGAATTGCGAGGTTCATCTGACCCACATACCGTCACCCGGTGACGAGATTGGCCTTCGCAGATTGAGAGTCAACCTAACCACAGACCCTCATTTCGCCTCCAAGAGTCTCTTTGTCTGTTGATATGACTATACAACCGAGGGTTTTTTTTATAGGTTGGCATATCATAGATTCCATTAAATTAATCAACTTTTATTGTTTATATAAAAATATATTCCATGGATAACATTTAAGATATAGAACACAATGTTCTACGCCCGTGAGGCAATGAAATACATAATAGTCACGGGCGGTGTTTTATCTGGTTTAGGGAAAGGTATCACAGCTTCCTCAATAGGCAGGCTTTTGAGAGCTAGGGGTTTGAAGGTGACGGCAATAAAGATAGACCCTTACCTGAATTGTGATGCTGGCACCATGAACCCTTTCCAGCATGGTGAGATTTTTGTACTGGACGACGGCGGGGAAGTGGACCTTGACCTGGGAAATTACGAACGTTTTCTCGATGTTGAGCTGACCAGCGACCACAATATAACCACTGGCAAGGTTTACAAATCGGTTATCGAGAAGGAGAGAAGGGGCGATTATCTCGGAAAAACCGTGCAAATCATTCCGCACATTACTAACGAGATCAAAGAAAACATCATAAGAGTCGCACAGAACTCCGGGGCAGACATCGTCCTTATAGAACTGGGCGGTACGGTCGGCGACATAGAATCCATGCCGTTCTTGGAGGCGGCTAGGCAGCTGTACATGGAGTCCGACGGAGAGGAGGACTGCATTTTCATACACACCACTCTGGTTCCGGTCATGGGAGCTGTCGGGGAGCAAAAGACCAAGCCCACCCAGCACTCAGTAAAGGAACTAAGAGGCATCGGTATTATCCCGGACGCCATTGTAGCGAGGGGAGAGAAACCTCTGGAAAAGGACATAAAACGCAAGATTTCTTTATTCTGCGACGTCCCCTTGGAAGCCGTAGTAAGCGTCCCGGACGCGGAGTCCATATACCAAGTCCCTAGTATTCTGGAAAAGCAGGGGCTCACCGAGTACATCTTGAAATTAATGGGGATTAAAGCGCCAAAAAAGAATTTGAGAAAGTGGAATGCCTTCGTCAGAAACATGCAATATCCTGAACGGGAGGTGGAAATAGCCATCGTTGGCAAGTACACTGACCTCAGGGATTCATACATAAGCCATATCGAGGCCATTCATCATGCGGGAGCGGAGCAGAGAACCAAGGTGAACATCAGATGGCTGGAAGGCGAAGATCTGGAAGCTAAGGGCGCCGGAAGACTTCTGAGAGGTGTCAACGGAATACTTGTTCCTGGAGGATTTGGTGACCGTGGAACCGAAGGGAAAATTTCCGCCGTACGCTACGCCCGGGAGAAGAATATCCCCTTTCTGGGCGTGTGCCTGGGCTTCCAGCTGGCCATTATTGAATTCTGTAGAAATGTTATGACGCTGAATGGTGCGAACAGTTCGGAATTCGACCCTAAAACAGCCTACCCGGTCATTGACCTGCTGCCGGAGCAGCTTGAGATCCATGATATGGGTGCCACAATGAGACTGGGAGGCCATGAGATTTACCTTTATAAGGGCTCTAGAATCAGAAAAATTTACGGAAAAGCCATCATCTCCGAGAGACACAGGCACAGATACGAGGTCAACCCGGATTTCATAGAGGAAATAGAGAAGCTCGGATTGAGGTTCACCGGTAGCTCAAAGGACGGAATACGAATGGAAGTGGCTGAACTTGAAAAACACCCGTATTTCTTGGCTACCCAGTTCCATCCGGAATTCAAATCCAGGCCTGGAAATCCCTCAAAGGTTCATTTTGGCCTTGTGAAGGCAGCTGTTGAGCATGACTCCAAAAAGTAACCTTATCGCTCAAGCTAGTTAGTGAAAAAGAAAATTTTATGTGTAATATTGTTTAAGATTTCATTATTGCCAGCAGGAACAAACCAATGGCTGCAAGGGCACCGAGTATGCCGCTGATGAGATACACGAGCGCATCCTTGATTACATCCCAGAGTAAAAATCCAGTACCGACAGAGAGATACTCCGGGATAAGTATATTGTATAAATACAATAGAGCAACCAGTATCCCTATGATAATACCTCCAGCCAGCAATCCACCGCCTATTCCTCTGCTCTTTCCACTGCCGAAATAGACTGTAAATATCCCTGCAATGAGCAGGCCAAGTCCAAGTACCAACAGGAAAATTGTTAGGAATATCCACCACATGTATTCCATCATAACACCTCAGAATTTTATGCCAGTCAGGGTCTTCGTGTCAATAACTCCGGGAATCGTTCTGATATGATCAACTACTACCTGACCGAGGACGTTGAAGTCATCCGCCTCGATTTTGGCAATCAAATCATATTCCCCAAATAAGGGGTGCAACTCCACGATTTCCTTGACTTTCAGAAGTTCGTTATAGACCTCATGCTCCTTTGCAGGGGCTGTTGAAATCAATACAAACCCAACCGCCATAAACTCACCTTAGGCTGATATTGATTTCTCACCTATAAACCTTTCGACCTTGCGGTGGAGAATCTTATGCCAGACCGGTAAATATTAAACACTCATACACGCCAGTTAATACAATCAATGGAATAATGAGCATAAGAAAATCGTCATCCACATAATTGAGCCTAGGGTATTCCACGAGTATCGCGATCACCGTTGTCAAACTAGCCAAGAACAATTGAACCAGCAAGGGAATGCCGGAGAACAATTGTAGGCATCCCATGATGATAAGGAAATATACGACTATTGGCAGTACGGGGTAAGCTTCCTTCCAGTGTTTCCTCAATTCACCAATCAAAGGGTCGGTCCAGCCCATTCCAACCACAGCACAAATAACGAAAATCGGAGGAAAGAACAGAAATGCGATGGTGATGGCGATTGCAGCCCATGCATAAGCGGATAACTGTTTTTTTTCATAATTCCGGAGCCCGAAAAAAAGACGGCCAGTGCCTAATCGGACAGCCTCAAAAATCATCAATAATGTGAATATGATTATGATAAATTCCTTGTTAGAAATCCCAAGACCCCACATGTCCTTCGGGAACAGGTAATAGACCAAAAATAGAGGTCCACAGAGGTGAAAAATTCTTCTGAAGTAATGGTCGTATTCCATGAGATAGATAAATCAACACCACCTCAAAAAGTTGTGCATGACGGCCAGAAACTTTAAAATACAGAGGCGTTATCACGCAATCGGACCTTTGAAAATCTGGTGAACCAATGAAGAAACAGATGAGCACCCTGGCGGGTAAGTTGGTGAACGACCTCGACCTCTTGCAAAGGCACATCGTAATGTTACAGCTGGTAGCCGAGAACGAACCGATAGGCATCATCAAACTCGCAGAAATGCTCAGACTCCCACAGCACAAGGTCAGATACTCGCTCAGACTCCTGGAGTCAGACGGACTAATAGAAGCGACAACCGCGGGTGCCAGAGTCACAAAGAAGGTAAAACCGTTCCTAAACGAGCTCAAAGACCAGTTAGGTTCCATGAACGTGTCCATAAAGAACATCCAGAAGTCACTGGAGGACGTAGAGTAGGAGTGAAACTCTGGATGGGTGTAAGACAATCGCCAATTTCTGACGAAATCGGCGACTTCGACTAATGCTGGCGCATTAGTCTAGCCAAAAAAACATTGGCTTTGCCATTGTTTCGCCAGCTTCCTTCGGAATCTGGTGGCGACGTCTAATGGAAACCATTAGACTTGCCAAAAAACGGCGGCTGCCGTTTTATGGTGCCATCGTAGCTCAGTAGGTGGAGCATCCGGCTGTTATGGGGGTTCCCTGACGGTAATCCCTTAAGAAACCGGAAGGTCACTGGTTCGAGTCCGGTCGATGGCGCTTTCATTTTTTTATATCAATTACTTGTTAGCAGGCAAAAAATGAAAGTCTGCCTTATTTCCACCACCTTTATGCCATCAGGAAATAAGGCTAAGGGCGAAAAAGTTTCTAAAGTAAACATTCTAAACTTTTTCGATAATATACTGTATTAGGGCTCGAACCAGACATATTTCACATTACACTAAGTGGAAGAACGCAATGACCAAAACCCAGCAAAAGGCAGAAACACCGGTCGCTATTGCATAGTAATGCTCTTTTTTAATCTTGTTGACGTCAATACTCAACTGAGGTGTGAGTACTGCCAGTGGAAGTGCGATTCCGCCAAATATGGCTGCGAAGAAACCAGTGCCATATATAGTGGGTAAGACTTTTATGAAGTCAGATACGAAGAATGTGCCCGTCGAAATGATAGGCGTCATTATCTGGGTGAACATGTACCCTATGACGTATATCACAAATCCAGAGAGGATGCCGAGGAACGCCAGTGTCCTCCAGTTCTTCAATTCTGACTGGCCTGTTTTTGTGATGTTGAAGACCGGTCTGTTAAATATTAGTTCAAATACCAAGCCCTCCGCCATGATGGCCAGCGCTGAGCAGATAATGCAAGTGCCTATCGGAGCCCAGAACCTCAACATACCCGCGACAATTGCCATGCCCAGTTGCATCCAGACAACCCCAAAGAGCCTCCGGGAGAAAACCATTAATCCCAACCCGATGAAACCTCCGAGGAACGCGCCCATCGGAAACCATGAAATATTGACATTTCCAAGAATGCACTCTAACATACCCCAAACTGAACCAAACACCAATATGCCGGCTAATATCCTGTATTTGTTCATCTTCAAATCACCTCTATTGTCATTACATCATATACCCAGTATTGCTGTGGCAATCCTGGAAAGATTGTGATTTTATCATTTACAACACCATTTCCTTCCCTGACTAAAAAACCATTTACCATAGATGTCCAGTTGACTGTCTTTTGATAATCACTACTTGCTATGATATATTGATGGCCCTCTGGGTTCGCAAGGCCAGTGTCATAAATAATATCACTCAATAAAATACCTTCAAAGCTTGTATCTTTTGCATTAAATGTGGTTGTCTGGAAATTCTCAAAAAGTTCATCCCAGGTGTATTCAACATCATTCACAACCACCATACTTGTATCTTTGGGTATCATAATATAAGCAAAGGCCGCACAGGAAGTGACCAGTATCAGAACGGCTAGTATTCCAAGTATCAGGTTCAAGCGTTTTATGTCTGTCATGAAATCGTTTCCTATAGGGTTATTCTTGGGTGAGAATAACGATGGGAATATAAGTTTTTCCGCAACTTTTTACAATTCTAATGCGACACATATCCAACTTCGAAATCTATTTATTGACTAGACGTTTCCCCTTTGCCACATGCCCTTTAGTAAAAAGGGGGGGTCTAGAATATGGAAAATGTTGCGATTATTGGTTTAGGTTTCACAGGAGCAAGACCAGATAGCCCTGAATTGTCGTATAAAGAGCTGATGTACGAGGCTGCGGTAAAGGCCTATGAGGATGCGGGGGTTGACCCGCGCAAAGACGTCGGTTCATTCATCGGTGCTTCTGAGGATTTCTGGGATGGCACAAGCATATTTGACGAATATCTTCCGGACCAGATTGGAGGTGCATTAAGGCCCGTTTGCAGCATATGCAATGACGGTCTGCATGCCATTGCAACTGGTGTGATGCACATACGCTCAGGTATAGCGGATATAGTGGCCGTGGAGGCGCACAGCAAAGTATCAGATGTGGTAAATCCTGACGGCATCATGCATTTTGCCCTCGACCCTGTGATAGACCGTACATTGGGATACAATGCACATGTGATTGCCGGATTAGAAATGTATCGTTATTTACACGAGGCATGTGTCACGAAGGATGAGTGTGCAGAGGTTGTGGTGAAGAACAGAAGGAATGCACTCCTTAACCCTTATGCAGCCTATGGAGCTAAGGTTAACATTGAGGATGTGCTCTGCTCCCCGCCTGCATATGAGCCCATGTCTGAGATGGATGTCTCGAATTTCGTGGATGGCGCTTGTGTTATAGTCCTTGCCTCGGAACGCATCGCTCGAAATGCGAATGACACAGTCTGGATAAACGGGATTGGTTGGTGCAACGACTCACCAAACATGGGCTTACGGGATTGGAGTTATCCCAGATATGTAAAGCTCGCAGCAGAACGTGCATACGCGGACGCAGGAATAAATAATCCGTATGATGAGATAGACTTTGCAGAGGTCGATGACACCTATTCCTTCAAAGAGCTACAGCACCTAGAGGCCCTCAGACTCTTAGAAACTGGCGATGCAGCAAGGTTACTTTGTGATGGGGCCTTTGATCTTGAAGGAGAATTTCCGGTGAACGTGTCTGGCGGTTCGTTGGGCATGGGCAACCTTTTGGATGCGAATGGATTGGTTAAGACTTTTGAGGCGGTTGAGCAATTAAGAGGCATAGCTGGACAGAGACAGGTAAAGAATGCAGAAACTGCTTTAGTGCAATCCTGGCGCGGTGTACCGACGACGAGCGGTGCAGTAATGATTTTGGGTAGTGAGCCAAAGGGGGGTGCATAAAATGCCTAGACGAGTTGCAGTAATCGGTGCTGGCATGACTAAATTTATGCGCCGGGCCAAGGAAACACCGAAAGAGTTGGCATTCGAAGCCACGCGCATGGCCTTGAACTCATCTGGGCTAGAGCTGAACGACATTGAAGCCGTAGCTCTCGGCACTGCCCCGGATGCTTTCGACGGAGTACACATGAAGGGTGAATACCTATCCGATGGGGCAGGCAGTTTTCTAAAGCCATATACCAGGTCGTTCGTAGGAGGAGGAACAGGAGTATTCTGCGGTGCCCATGGCTGGTGGCACATAGCCAGCGGCATGTTTGACACCTGTCTCGTGGTAGCGGAGGAGAAGATGTCATCGGCACATCCTCACCCCCAAGGCGCCTTCCTCACGATTTTCGATAACCTTATAGAAAGAAACTTGGGACCCAACCTCGTATGGATATTCGCCTTGGAAATGAATAGATATATGAAAGCGCATGACATCAAGAAGGAAGACATCGCTCTGGTTTCAGTGAAGAACAAGGGTAACGCTTTGGACCACCCATGTGCTCAATTGGGCATGAAAATCACAGTGGAAGACGTGCTCAACTCAGAGGTGCTCGCATACCCTGTGCAAAGACTAGATATCAGCCCTACCAGTGATGGTGCCGCTGCTCTCGTACTGGCCTCGGAAGAAGTTGCCAAGAGAGTGACCGATGACCCCATTTGGATTGAAGGTGTGGGTTGGAACGTTGACACTACTATCTGGACTAATCGAGACCTTTATTATCCAAGGTATGTAGAATATGCCGCCCGAATGGCGTACAAGATGGCTGGCATTCACAATCCGCCGAAGGACATCGATTTCGCGGAGCCTTACGACCCATTCGATTACAAAGAATTGCATCACATGGAGGGACTGCAGTTGTGCAAGAAGGGTGAAGCCCCGATACTTACCAGAGAAGGTGTTACTGCCCGTGACGGTGACCTACCTACGTGTCCGTCCGGCGGTGCCCTTGGTGTGGGAAATCCAATAGCTGCCACGGGAGTCATGAAGCTGTGTGAACTCTTTTGGCAACTTAGAGGTGAAGCCGGTAAACGTCAGATACCCGGTGACCCCAGGACGGGCGTGGCCCAAGCATGGGGGGACCTTATGCAAGTCGGTACAGTAGTGGTAATGAGGAGGTGAGAAGGATGGCAAAAGAGTATCCAGGAACCCCATTGAAGAGCAAAGATTTCAAGAAGGCCTTGAAAACCAAGTACACGCCCTCCGCAGAATACGCATGGAGCGCCGGTCAGGCCATCAACAGTTTCCTGAACGGGCTAAAAGAGGGGCGTATCCTAGGCATCAAATGCAGAGGTTGTAAGCGAATACTCGTACCGCCCAGAGCGTTCTGCGAAGAATGTTTCATCTCCGTGGAAGATTGGGTGGAGCTGAAAGATACAGGAAGGGTGAACACCTTCGCCATCAGCTACTTAGATACCATGGCCAACCGCATAAAGAAGCCGATAATACCTGCGGTCATTGAGATAGACGGTGCAGGAGGTAATGGCTTTTTGCACATACTAGGTGAAGTTGATCCGAAGAAGGTGAAGTTCGGAATGAAGGTGAAGGCCGTCTGGAAACCCGCAAAGGAACGGAAAGGAGACATAACAGACATCAAATACTTCAAACCCCTGAAAGGAGGTGACTGAAATGGCCATGTTGAAAAAGCGCACCCGAAGAGAGGACCAGATATTCGTTGAGGGCAATATCCCCATGGAGTATCTGTATACAGTAGGACCTACACTTGAACCCTTCTTCAAAAAATTAAAAGACAAAGGAGAGTTCCATGGAGCCAAATGTGAGAAATGTGGCACTGTCTATTTGCCCCCAAACTACTTCTGCGAGGCTTGTTTCGAAAGGATAACAAAGAACGTGAAACTCTCATCCCGAGGAATACTTGACAGTTACACCATAGCCCATTATGATTCATTGGGAAAGGCCTTGAAGAAACCGGAGATATGGGGATTGATACGCCTAAACGGGTCAGATACACCATTCGTCCACCGAATACTTGCAGAGCCAGGAAAAATTGAATTAGGATGTCAGGTTAAGGCAAAGTTGAAGGCGAAGAGCAAACGCACTGGCTCGATGAACGATATTGAGGGTTTCGTTCCAATATAGGAACTAATCAAGTTGATTTCAATCCTCTATTAGGAAGGAAAATCATGCCAGAAACCATTGGAATTAGGAGGGAGGACAAGAACGAATGGGAGCGCAGGGTGCCGCTGGCACCAGAGCACGTGAAGAAACTCACTCAACAAGGCATTAATGTAATTATCCAGCCTTCAAAGATACGTATATTCAAGGATGAGGAATACGAGAGCGCCGGGGCCAAAGTACAGGAAGATCTGTCATCCTGCGAAGTGGTCTTCGGCATCAAGGAGTTTCCCATTTCCTTTTTCGAAGAGGGTCAAGGGTACATGTTCTTCTCCCACGTGATTAAAGGCCAGAAATACAACATGCCGATGCTCCAGAAGATTCTAGACATGGGGTGCACACTCATGGATTACGAAACCGTGACCGACGATAAAAAGATAAGGCACATATTCTTCGGTAATTACGCGGGACTGGCTGGCACTATAGAAAGCCTTTACACCCTGGGAAAGCGGCTGGAATGGGAAGGCATCCCAACACCCTTTTTGGGATTGAAACGCCCGCTCGATTACGAAAGCCTGGGCGAGGCAAGGGTAGCGTTGGAAGTCGTGGCCAAGTGGATAGAGACTGAAGGCCTCCCTGAACCCATTACGCCTTTGGTGATCGGGTTCGCCGGCTACGGGAACGTTTCAAAGGGCGGCCAGGAGATTTTAGACATCTTGCCCCATGAGGAGATCGCCCCGGGCGAACTGGAGTCTTTCATTGAAAAAGGTGAATTCTCAAGGCACAAGGTCTACAAGGTTGTGTTCTACGAGAAGGACAAGGTTGTACCTATCGACCCGGCTGGCACATTTGAACTTCAGGATTATTTCGACCACCCGGAAAAATACCGAGGGGTGTTCGACCAATATCTTCCTCATGTCACTGCACTGATAAACTGCATTTATTGGACCGAGGATTATCCCAGGCTCGTTACCAAGAATTGGCTTAAGGATAATTGGACGAGAGATTCGAAACTGAAAGTGCTGGGTGACATAAGTTGCGACATCGAGGGGTCCATCGAATGCACACTCAAATCCACAGACCCAGGCAATCCGATTTACGTCTATCTTCCAGGCAAGGGTGACATCGTGGACGGATGGAAAGGCGAAGGCCCTGTAGTTATGGCAGTTGATACGCTACCATGCGAGCTGCCCAGAGAATCATCCACCTTTTTCGGAGATTTATTGATGCCTTTCATTTTGGATATAATGAAAGCGGATTTCAAAGCAGATTTCGAGGTTTTGGAACTTCCACCAGAGATAAAGAGAGCAGTAATCACGCATAAAGGTCAGCTTACTCCTGATTATGAATACATAAAAGAATTCCTTTAGACCAGATTTTATTTTATAGAGGAAGAGTATCCGCACCCGCAGTCGAAGGGCTGCCGAATGGAGGACGTCGTATGAAAAAAGTTTTAGTGCTGGGAGCAGGATTGGTTTCGAAACCTCTTGTCGTTTATTTATTGGATCATGGTTTTCATGTGACCGTGGCCAGCCGGACGGTAAGCAAAGCAGAAGCATTGGTAGAAGACAATGAAAACGGACAGGCAATTTCCTGGACCGTCGACCAAATCGATGAACTGAAAAAGATGGTTTCCGAACATGACCTGGCCGTGAGCCTGCTGCCATACTCCTACCACGTCACGGTTGCCAACGTATGTCTTGAATTCAACAAGCACCTGCTCACAACATCCTATGTCAGCGATGACATGAGGGCATTGGATGCAAAAGCCAAGGAAAAGAATCTGGTGTTTCTCAACGAATGCGGACTCGACCCAGGTATCGACCACATGTCAGCCATGAAAATCATCCATGACGTTGAGAGAAGAAATGGTAAGGTTGTCAGCTTTCGCTCCACGACAGGCGCCTTACAGGCCTTCGAGGCCAATAACAATCCGTTCGGATACAAGTTCTCCTGGGCTCCCAAGGGAGTATTGCTCGCCTCAAAGAATCCGTCTCAATGGCTCCAAAACGGTGAAATTGTCTCCTACCCTGGTGAGCAGTTGTTCGAGAATTACAGCATTGAGAACGTGCCAGGGGTGGGGGCTTTCGAGAATTACCCCAACAGAGACTCGGTACCTTACAAGGACATCTATGGTCTACATGACGCACACACGGTTTATCGAGGCACTTACAGGATGACAGGCTGGTGTGAAACCATGAGAAAAATCGTCGCGCTCGGTTGGCTCAACGAAGAACCCTTGGAAGGTTTCTCGGGAAGGACCTTCGGTGATGTAACACGTCATCTTATCGGTGCGTCTCCAGGGGAGGAGTTGCCACATGCCGCTGCCACATTCCTGAACCTAGACTCCTATGCTACCGTGATAAAAAGACTGGAGTGGCTTGGTCTTTTCAGCGATAAGCCGCTCCCTGAGGACAAGGACAACCCGCTGGATTACATGAACGTCGTTACCACCGAAAGGATGGTTCTGGAGAAAGATGAACGCGACATGATAGTGATGCACCACGAGTTCCAGGCAGAGTTCCCGGATGGCAGTAAAAAGCACCTCACTTCCACTCTTTTGGATTTTGGGCTTCCTGGCGGGGACACGTCAATTGCCAGGACGGTAAGCCTTCCGGCTGCGATTGCCGTCCGAATGATACTGGAAGGAACAATAAACATGCCAGGCGTTCACATTCCCGTACACCCCGAGATATACGACCCAATTCTCGACGAGCTCAGCAAGATGGGAATTGAATTTAAGGAACAATCTGAGCAAATGTCATAAATTTTAGGATATTTAAGGAATGTAGATAAATTATATATAACTTAATCAACATAAGTGTCATCACTGGTCGAGGAGGTTGATGTGTGGCAAAATATAGACGTTGTTACAAAGTGATCACAATATTGTCTGTAGCCCTATTATTGGCTATGCCAGCGTCTATGATGAGTGAAGAATTACCCCGTGAAGACCGCCCAATGCAATCACCAGGTTATAACTTAATTAAGTCTGGCATCGTGAATTTGTCATGCCCCCAAAATTCAAGCGTGATAAAGGCGGGTGCATCCCATACATATCAGATCAACGTTACAAATACTGGCCTTACTACTGACACAATTAACCTTACCTTTAACAATCCCACCAACTGGAGAGCCCATTTTAATGACAATGACCCTTTGGACATGGCTCCAGAGCCCGGAATATCGATGGGTAGAGCACCCAGCTATAGGAATTATTCTTCTTGCGTGGCTGAGATATATACGATAGAAGCCACTCATCCAGACATAGTGAATGTGACAGTAATCGGAACCTCCTGGGAAGGCAGGGACATCCA
Source organism: Methanobacteriota archaeon (assembly GCA_030670795.1). Taxonomy (GTDB): domain Archaea; phylum Thermoplasmatota; class Thermoplasmata; order SG8-5; family SG8-5; genus SG8-5. The sequence goes on from DAOVAY010000006.1 coordinate 19,717, forward strand.
CCTGATAAAGGTCAGCGACAATGTAACCGTGGATGAGACCGAACCGGAGGTCTGCATCATGGGCATGCACCATGCCAGAGAATGGATGACCGTCGAGGTTGTCATGCACTACCTGAATCACCTTGTGGATAATTACGGGTCTGACGGTCGTGCAACCTGGATGGTTAACAACAGGGAGATATTCCTCGTGCCCATCGTTAACCCGGACGGATATGTTTTTTCCCAAGAAGTGCAAAATATGTGGAGGAAGAATCGCAGAGACAACGGCGATGGCACCTTTGGAGTGGACCCAAACAGGAATTATAATGGGAGCCAGAACGGAGATCCCGTTGGTGAATGGGGCGGAGTAGGGTCAAGCCACTCAACTAACGCTGAGGATTACTGTGGACCTTCGGCTTTCTCCGAACCGGAAAATCAGGCCATAAGGGACTTAATCATCTCACGGGATTTCAGGATTACCTTATCCTACCACAGCTTCGGCCGAGAGATATACTGGCCATGGGGCTATAGCACAGGAGTTCAAACCCCGGACGACTTTTATCAGAAGGCGATTGCCCAGAACATGTCATCGATAAACGGTTACACTCCGATGCAGAGTGCGGCAGCTTATCCTACCACGGGCGACTCGGATGACTGGATATACGGATACAGCTATTACGTGCTCGGCAGGCAAACATGGCCCTTCACGATAGAACTAGACACATCATTCCAGCCACCTGCCAGTCGCATCCCATTGACATGCGGCTTAAATCTCGATGTGAATTATTACGCCACAGAAACAGCCGGAAATCTATTTCTTGATTCGCCGACTCTCACACACACCCCACTTGAAGATACTACCAACACCACCGGACCATACACTGTTTCGGTGAACATAACCACGACTCTGGGCCTGCTTCCCGGAGCCACTAAACTCTTCTGGAAGACCTCCGGTTCATGGAACGAGGAGGTAATGACTAACGTGGGAGGGGAAACCTGGGAGGCTGATATTCCAGGTCTGGTGGACACATGGGTAGGGTATTATGTTGTAACAGAGGACATAAACTTCAACAAAGCTTCGGAGCCGAAATATATTCCGTACGCCTATCATTTATTCCATGTCGGAGCGGATGAGACTGAGTACTCGGTTACGCTCGGACCCTCGGAGTGGGAGATTGTCAACTTTGTCGTCGAGGCGCCGGCAACCGCATTGCCCGATGAGGAGGCTGTCATTGACGTAATAGGCACGTCTCAGAACACCCCATCTGAATCTGACTCAGTGGAAACCGTCACGGAAGTGATGCCAGGTATAGTACTGATAGACGACAGAGTTTCAGGAGTTGCCGATTACCAAACCGCCCTGGACAATAACGATTTTATCTACGACGAAGGCAAGCCCGGGACCATAAATCTTTTAAATTACCCCATCGTCATTTGGGCGACTGAAGGCACGTCTCCGCTAGATTGGGTCGAACGCTCAAACATTGAGTTTTATCTAAACGCAGGCGGGAACCTGTTTATCATTGGGGAGGACCTCGGCAAGAGTGCACAAGCTGAGGGTTGGATGGGCTGGTATAACTCAGTCTTACATGCATCTTACATCAATGACGATAGCAATGCAATAACCGTAAATGGGATTCCAGGTGACGAAATCACGGACGGCATGACCAATTACATCATCACTGGAGAGTACCCCTCCGAAATATCTCCCTATGACGCCTCCGCTTCCACGATTTTCACGTACAACAAAACCGGGAATCCCACCGGAGCAATAAAAGCGGATACTGGAAGTTATAAGGTTGTCTACATTGCCTTTGAGTATTTCGAAGGTTTTCCTGGTGATCAACAAGCCCACAAAGACCTTCTAATGTACAGGATTGTGAAATGGCTCACTCCAGGTGATAGTTTTAACATAGTTATGACAGCAGCTCCAGGATGGAATCTCATTTCCCTTCCGTTAATCCAGAACGACGAGTCTATCGATGAAGTTTTGGGAAACATTGACGGTAAATGGAATTGTATCCAGACATACGACACGGTCACACTAACATGGAACTCCAACGCCACATCCCGACCAGATGTGTTAAACGACTTGGCATCACTGAACCATTCTGTCGGCTTCTGGATCAACATAACTGAACCAGGCGTAGAATTAACGATTCAAGGACAAATACCAAATTCCACAAGCATCCAATTGTATGCCGGTTGGAACCTAGTCGGTTACCCCACATTAAACGATTCCACAACAGTTGCCGACGCCTTCTGGGGCACTGGGGCAGATAGTGTAGAAGTCTTCGATCCAGTGGAGCCGTATAGGATAAAAGAAGTAGGACCAACTTATATCATGAAGCCCGGGGAAGGGTACTGGGTGCATGTGCCTTTTGATGCAATATGGTTCATTGATTGGTAATTTCCATTTTTATTCATTTTAGCCAGTCTCTTTTCCAAAAATGTACCAAAAATATTTAGCCTCAACTACCCATCCGTGCTCGGTGTCAAGATGTGTGCAAAGAAGAAGGTTGATGATGAGCCGGAGCCTGTCAAGGAAAGCGACGAGCTAGAGGATTTTGTGAGCCAGTACATGGACGCTTACAGAAGTCATCTAGCAGAAAAAGATATGGACGAAAGACATCTGCCGCAGTTCTACAAGGGATTTCCCTTCGTTGCCGAGGTTTACAGGTTACCAAATGAAGCCGTTTGCGTGCTTTTCAGGAAGAGCAATCGCTCCAAGCTTCTGGTTCTAGATGGGGAGTACGACGATGTCAAGTCAAAGCTCGATGAACGGGCATTGGATTTCATGCAAGTTTTCCCACCCTATACGAATTTCAACCAGGACGAGGCGGAAAGACTCGCCCACTTGGATGCCGAAAGGGATTTGAAGGTTTCCAAACGCCTTGAGATTTTGAGCGCCACCGAAGTACAGATGAAAGAGATTCACCAGGAAATGAATGGTATGCTTGAGCTTAATCCCTGGTTGGACGAGCAGACGAAGGGCCAGAAGGAGAAGCTCGACAAAGCGAAGGAGTTGATTCTAGAATTGTACAGGGAAGTGGAGACCGACGAGGAAGAGCGGTTCGCCCACTATGCCAGAGCCTTCATGGAAATCATGGCCTTTGAGAGGGCAGAGATCGAGGTGGTGGCTGGGGAAATGGAACTCCAGCTAGAGACCTCCCTTGAGGAAATAGATGAAAGGCTTACAAAGATTGAGGAGAGCAGCGAAACCTATGGCAAGGCTCTAAACCAGAGCATGGGTGAACTGGAACAAACCGTTAAAGAAATGAAATTCAAAGTTGATACCCTAGAGGAAAGCGATGGGACGTCAGATGAGGTTGACGTTGCCTTGAGGAAAGTCAGAAATTCCCTGAAAGATACCAATTCCAAAATGACTGAAATGAAGAAGGAAATGAAAGACATTCAGAAGGACGTGACAATCTCAGGGGAGGTCAAGGATACTGTTTTCAGAGACAGCAAGAGAATGCATAGCCTGAACGAAAGGGTATCCGACCTTGAAAAGAGCATCAATCGGTTGCCCAATGAGGTTAGAAAAGAGGCAAAATCACAGATGAAAGCACTGGATGGCAAGATAAACATCATGGAGAAGAGCCTCAAGGATTACGCCAAGGAGGCTGTGAAGAAGGAGGTGACCAGAAGCATGGCAACGTTCAAGGTTGAAACCCCCCCACCGCCTCCAGAGATGCCGCCCAAAGGCGCCACAGTGAAGAAGACCAGAAAGAAGAAGACCACAAAGAAGAGCAGGACAAGAAAGTAGGCCAGAGCATGCAAAAAATATGTGTGGTTCCTGGCGACGGTGTTGGTTCGGAGGTCATAGATTCTACACTTAATATCTTGGAGTGTTTAGACCTTCCACTGTCCTTTGAGAGAACGGTGGTGGGAATAGAATCCTTCGAGAAAAACGGAGCCTATCTCACGGACGATGCTCTTTCTTTGGCCAGTGATTGTGATGCAATATTATTTGGAGCACTAACTACCCCTAATGACAGGAACTATGTTTCCCCTTTACTTCTTCTGAGATGGAACCTAGAGCTTTTTGCCAATGTGAGACCTGCAAAATGTTTGAACCCCGAGTTTTGCCTTTCACCGCTGGACTTGGTCATCATCAGAGAGAACAGCGAAGGCATCTATGGTGGCATGGAAAGGGAGTTGGACGATGGGAAGATCGTGACGGAGAGAATCGTATCCGAAGCCGGCTGCCAAAGAATCATAGACTTTGCCTTCAAATATGCGATTTCCAACAGTAGAAAAAAGGTGAGTTGCGTACACAAGGCTAACGTACTGAGGGCGTCTGATGGCATGTTTAAAAAGTTATTCTACGGCAGCGCGGTAAACTATGCATTCTACAATAAAATTAAGAGCGATGACTGTCTGGTGGATGCTGCAGCCATGTACCTCTGCAAAGAGCCCGATATATTTGACATGATAGTGACCCTCAATCTGTATGGTGATATTCTGTCGGATGAAGCTGCAGGCCTTATCGGTGGTCTGGGTTTTGCCCCATCCGCGAACATCGGAGAAGAACACGCTCTGTTCGAGCCGATCCACGGCTCTGCTCCTGATATCGCTAACAAAGACGTTGCAAACCCCACCGGTTCGATATTGTCGGCGGCCATGATGCTTGAATATCTCGATATGACGAATAAGGCTGCGGTGATTTGGGACTCTGTAAAAGCCGTCTACAGCGACAAGAATAAATGGACAAAGGACATTGGCGGTAATTGTGGTACCGAAGAATTCACATGGCACTTGAGAAATGAAATCAATCAGCAGGCGGCGAATAGATGAGCTATGTTCAATCACTTATCGAAGAATACGAAAAACAGAGGTCCAAAGGCATCAACCTCATCGCATCGGAGAACATTCTTTCTCCCGCAGTGAAAAAGGCTTTGTCCAGTGACCTCGCTAGTCGATATCATACAGAGTGGTACGGCGGCTCTTCCCTTGCCGTTGAAATCATAGAAAAAACAGAGGAGCTGGCAAGGAAATTGTACAATGTAAAGCATGCGATAGTCAACCCATTATCCGGAAACATCTGCGACCTAACTGTATTATTTTCATTTACATCGCCCAACGATAAGATAGCTATGTTACCTTTCAGCGTTGGCGGGTATCCACTCGGTCTAGGCAAATTTGATAGGAAAAGGGTGGACATACCTGCCGACCCAGAAACATTGGACATAGATGTGGAACTCACGGTAGAAATGTTGGGGAAAGAGCGACCAGAACTCATCATCCTTGGCTCATCGTTCATCCTATTCCCACAGCCAGTAAGAGAAATCAGCAAGGCAGTCAAGGAAATCGGTTCCGGACAATGCGTCTTTGACGGGGCCCATTTGCTCGGTTTGATTGCGTCCGGTCAGTTCCAGGACCCGCTCAACGAGGGTGCGAAAGTGCTATTCGGAAGTACACACAAAACACTTTATGGACCCCAGGGGGGAATAATACTGACAAATTCTGCTGAGCATGCCAATGCCATGCGAAATTACTTTGAAATTGATTTGGACACCGGCATCGGACTGGTGGACAACCCTCATATGAACAGAATCGCAGCACTTGGAATCGCCATCGAAGAAATGCTGGAAGACCAAGATTACGGAAAGCGCGTGATTCAGAACGCGAAGACACTGGCTAAGGCGTTGGACGAGCTGGGAGTTCCGGTGCGGTTCAAGGAGAGGGATTACACGGAATCGCATCAAATCCTTTTAGACATTGAGCCAGAGCGAGCAGAGAAACTCTGTCAGGAACTCGAAGAGGTTGGAATATTCATCGATGTAGCCGGTAGAATCGGTGTGGCGGAAATCACGCATCGGGGCATGTCTCCTCCAGATATGGGCGATATCGCCGAGCTAATATCAGATGTGTACTCGCACGGCCCGAATGAAGAAATAAAATCGCGGGTGCTGAGACTAGGTAGAATCACTCAATCGTAACCGTGAAATCCCCACCCAACTTTGAAATCGCCCTGTTCAATCTGGCCTTTTCCGTTCTGGTGAGTTCACAATCAAGCACAATTTTCATACGGTCTTCGGTGCCGCTGATTTCCGCGATATCACATCTGCCAGCTTTCTTAATAAGGTTCTGCAACTTGCCAAGAGAATCCGAACTCAACGTAACAGTTAATTTATATTTTTTCCGGCCCTTCAGGCCAAGATTGTATTCCACCTTCCCCAGAAGCAGCAAGGAGAGTATTATCAGAAGTGTCACTACCATGGACAGCACAAGCAAACCAATTCCGATAGCCATGCCGATTGCCGCGGACATCCAGATGGCGGCCGCGGAGGTTAATCCCTTGATGTAACCTCTTGCAAAAATAATAGTACCGGCACCCAGGAAACCCACTCCTGTAACTATCTGCGCTGCAACCCTGAGGGGGTCGGCGACGCCCTCCCATTGTTCAGTAAAATGAAGCCCGACTATGGTGAATAACGTAGCGCCGACACATATTAACATGTATGTCCGCATACCCGCTGGCTTCTCCTTCAGCTCTCTCTCCAGACCTATAAGGCTGCCGCAGAAAATCGCCAGCAATATCTTGGGCAGATATTCGAACAATACCAAGTCCTCGAACACATTGACACCTTCAAGAAAATATAGCGTTCTTTATATATAACTCTTTTTGACGCTATTGGCCTTTATTCCGCCGGAAAAGGTTTCTTCTCAATTGAATCAGCCGACCGTTGATTCTCAGTAGCCGCCTCTCAAGCCTTGGGCACATGCCTGGATTGTCCAGTATATAGAAACAGACGGCTAGAATGCCGATGAAAATCGTGACGCAAATCAAAAGATAAAAGGGCCAGAATGGAATCGGCTGCTTAACGGCAAAACTGGAATCAGGTATAAGGCCGTCAAATCCCAGCTCTCCGAGGTATGTCTGGTTTACATTACCCGTTCCTGATTCAGTTTCAGTTAGTTGGTACCATTGCTCATCGGTGAAGTATCCTCTGGAGACCATTGTATAGTTCTGGCCCTCGTACTCGAATTCCAGCCAGAATCTCACGAAATATGTACTCTGGGAGAACGATGAACCGTGGGGTGTGCTCCTCTGGGTGGAAATGGTGAAACTGACATCATGCTGGCCTCCTGGAATTATGGTGAGGTTGCTAAGCATATAATCGGTAGAACCAGCTTCAACGATGAAAGGCGGCAATGATATATCAGGAATCATTCGAGACTCTTCAAGAGTACCATACTGGTATATTGAGACATTCAACCGCACATTCTCCATGTTACTCGTCATATTGAAAGGATCGGGATTGTTTATTGATAAAGAAAAAGTGCCGCTATTGCCTGGCACTATTACGGGAGTGTGAAAGTCCCCGAGCAGCTGGTTTACGAACCTCGGTTCGTCTATGGATTGGGCACTGGTAGTGGTGCTCAAGAGAAATATTACCAGTGTCAATGCGATTGCCTGAAACAGTTTCATAATGGTTATGTGGAAGTGGGAAAGGTAAAAAAAGGTTTGCCACCAACAAACATTTAATATCGCTCGGTGAATTTCCCTCTGGGGCAGGAAATCCGCATGTCAGGTCTTACGCCAATGATGAAACAGTATAACAAAATCAAAGCCGAATATCCGGGCACGATACTGTTCTTCAGGATGGGGGATTTTTACGAAACATTCGGTGACGATGCTGTTGTCACTTCAAAGGTTTTGGACATCACACTGACCTCCCGGGGCCATGGCAGGGGCGGAAAAATGCCGCTGGCCGGCATTCCCTATCACGCACTCGACTCATACTTGCATAAGATGGTGAAGGCGGGCTACAAAGTGGCAATATGTGAACAGGTAGAGGACCCAAAGAAAGCCAAGGGAATAGTAAAGCGGGACGTTGTGCGGGTTGTTTCTCCCGGTACGGTACTGGAGGATTCCATGCTCCAGGGCAAGGCCAACAATTTTTTGGTGACCATCACCAAAGGAAAGGGGTATGGTTTGGCCGCTGTAGACATTTCCACAGGCGAGTTCCTGGCAACCCAAATCGAAGGCAAAGATGCTGAAAAAAGGCTGAAAAACGAGCTCGTTAGGTATGCTCCCGCAGAATGCCTGGTCAGTCAGGACATAGGGTGTAAAGGTTTTGAGGATATCGTAAGTGATGACTTGAGCTGTACCGTGACCGAGACAGAGCCAGATGCTTTCAATTTGGACACTGCAAGCAATGCCTTGGAGGAACATTTCGGAGAGAGCGTTCTGGATTCAATGCCCCTCGCAACCAGCGCGGCCGGTGCTACACTCGCCTATCTCAACGAGATGCAGAAGGGTAGTGTCGGCCAGATAGTAAACATCAAGGTTTACGAAATTAATGACTTCATGATTCTGGATGCCGTCACCACGCGAAACCTAGAACTTTTCAACAACATCAGGGATGGGGGAAAGGACGGCACACTGTTTGACCTGATGGACAATACCCTTACGCCCATGGGCACGCGCACTCTCAGACAATGGCTTTCGAAACCCTTGATGGACATTGGCGAGATAAACTGCAGGCTGGATTCTGTGGAATGGCTGTTCAAGGACAGGACGTTGAGGGCGGAGCTGAGGGAATACCTTAAAGAAATCAGAGACCTGGAAAGATTGCTGGCCAGGAGCATTCACGGGAGCGCGAACGCACGTGACTTAAAAGCAATAAAGGAATCGTTGATCACGGTTCCTCACTTGTTAAAAATCCTCGAGGGTAAGCTGCCCGAATTTTTAAGCGAAATAAAGGGAAGCATGGATCCCTGCCATGACCTGGTATCCGAAATCGAAAAATCCATTGTGGATGACCCGCCGATGAGCCTGAAGGAAGGCGGTATGATACGTGAAGGCTACAACATGGAATTGGACGAAATCAGAGACTTGACAACCAGCGGCGGCAAGTGGATGGCGTCCTTGGAAGGCGGGGAGAGGCGGAGAACTGGAATAAAATCTCTGAGAATTAAATATAACAAAGTGTTCGGCTACTTCATCGAGGTTAGCAAGACCTACCTGGACCGCGTGCCGGAGGATTATATCAAGAAGCAAACGCTGGCCAACTCCGAAAGGTTCATCACACCCGAACTGAAGGAGAAAGAAAGCCAGATTCTGACCGCTACCGAGAAGAGCACGACCCTGGAATACGAATATTTCTGCACGTTGAGAGAGGCAGTGGCGGGACGGTCGGCTGCGCTTCAGAGCACGGCCAATGCCCTCGGAAGATTGGACACGCTTGCTTCACTGGCCGAGCTGGCAGCACTGAACGATTACAACAGACCAAAAATGGACACTTCGGATATCATCTCTATCATTGACGGACGTCACCCGGTGGTGGAGAGCCTGCTACCGGAGAAGTTCGTACCCAACGACACCAAGCTGGACATGAAGAGAAACCGTGTGATCATCCTCACCGGCCCCAACATGGCCGGAAAATCCACCTACATGCGTCAGATTGCCCTAATAAGCATCATGGGCCAGATGGGCGGATTCGTGCCGGCAAAATCAGCCAGTATAAGCGTTGTAGACCAGATATTCACCAGGGTGGGCGCCTTCGACGATTTAACTAGAGGTCAAAGCACCTTCATGGTCGAGATGTCGCAAGTGTCCAATATCTTAACAAACGCCACAAAAAGAAGTCTGGTACTGCTCGATGAGATTGGGCGGGGCACCAGTACCTTTGACGGTCTGAGTATCGCCTGGGCTGTGGCCGAATATGCGCATTCGAAACGCGTCGGAGCCAAGACTATATTCGCAACCCATTATCATCAATTGACCGAGCTCGAGGAATTGCTAGACGGGGTGGCAAACTTCAACATCGCTGTCAAGGAGCAGAAGGACGACATCATCTTCCTGAGGAAGGTGATACCCGGGAGTACAAACCGCAGTTACGGAGTGCAGGTGGCAAAGCTGGCCGGTATGCCAGTGGAAGTTGTGGAGCGGGCAAAAAACCTACTCAAGGAGATAGAGGACCAGACCATCGTAGACCTGCAATCCGCCCCGAAACCGAAGAAGCGGAAGAAGACCTATACGCAGCTGGTCATGTTCGACGAGATAAAAAAAATCGATCCCATCCGCGAGGAGCTTAGAGAACTGGACACACATCACGTTACCCCCATGCAGGCCCTCCAGAAACTTCACGATTTGAAGAAGAAGGCGGAGGAAGAGAATTGAACAGAATTATATTGCTGGATGAGAGAACCATTAGCAAAATCGCCGCAGGAGAAGTCATCGAGCGCCCTGCTTCGGTGGTCAAGGAACTGGTTGAGAACTCTCTGGACGCTGGAGCCACCGAAATAAGGGTAAGGGTGAGCGATTCCGGTAAAGGTCTCATCGAAATCGTTGACGACGGCCATGGCTTGAGCCCGGATGATCTGGAGCTGGCCTTCAAGCAGCATGCCACCAGCAAGATTTTCAAGATTGACGACCTGGAGAGCCTGAGCACCATGGGATTCAGGGGCGAAGCCCTCTCAAGCATCGCGGCGGTCGCCGAGGTGGAGGTTTCCACCAAAGAACCCGATGCCAGCGTAGGAACGTTTGTGAAATTGAAGAACAGCAAAATCGTGGAAAAAAAAGAGGTGGGCCGAACCGCCGGCACCACAATCCGCGTGCATAAGCTGTTCACGGGAATCCCTGCCAGGCTGAAATATCTGAAAAGCGACCGTGTGGAGGTGAGCCACATAATCGAGGTTGTGACAGAACGGGCACTGGCTTATCCGGAAGTGGCATTTCGGCTTCACAACGAAGACGTGGAAGTGCTGAATTTCCCCAAGTCCTCGAAGATGCTGGACAGGCTGACCGACGTGTTCGGGAGAAAAATGACCAGGGAAATCGTGAGCTTCAGAGAAACCGAGAAAAACATCTCTATGGAAGGGCATCTGGCGAAACCTGACATTTCGAAGTCAAGCACAAAGGACCTTCACGTTTTTGTCAACTCCAGACCAGTGGCCAGTCGTCAAGTGGTGGAAGCGATAGAAAATGGTTATGCTGGCCTTCTCATGAGAAACCGTCATCCCGTTGGAGTTCTCTTTTTAAAAATCGATCCTAAGGAGATTGACGTGAACGTGCACCCGACCAAGAGAGAGGTGAAATTCGCAGACGTCAACTCGATTTCGAGATTGATTGTCAAGGCGGTGGCGACAGCACTGGGTAATCCCGACATAATTCCAAAAGCAACGCCGAAGGTGAAGGAAGATGTCAGGAAACCCGCTAAAAAGGAGGCAAAAAAGGAAATGGTGAGGCCAACAATCGAGCCCGCGCAGACCCTCCTTGTGGATGACGTACCCTGTGAGGACATCTCGGAGAGTCAGATGTTACCTAGAATGAGGATCATCGGCCAGATTATGAGCACATACGTACTTGCACAGAGCGGTACAGACCTCGTGATTATCGACCAGCACGCGGCGCACGAGCGCGTGATGCTGGAAAAACTGAAAAAGACCGAGAAGAAGGGCGGTAAAGCCAGACAAAAGCTCATCACGCCTATTCCGCTATCTCTCAATAAGAGAGAAAGTCAATTAATCGAGCATTACAGGGAAATAATCGAAGACATGGGGTTCATAATCGAGCCCTTCGGAAAGGACACCTATCTTGTACGGGCTGTTCCCGTGATAGGCGGACATCTTGAAGCCGAGGTTGGTCTTTTGGATTTGATACACGAGCTTGCGGAGTTCGGTAGGTCAAAATCCATCGAGGACAAGAGGGACGAGATTATGCATTTGGTTGCCTGCCATTCCGCGATTAGGGCGGGTGAAAAATTGAGCCAGAACCAGATGAGACGGCTCATAGAAGAAATGCACGGAATAGACCAACCGTACACATGCGCCCACGGGCGTCCAACCCTTATCAGGATTACTGAGAAAGAACTGGGGAAGTTATTCAGGAGAAGTTAATTCCTAGTAATTCGTCACTGTCCATGTAGTATCGGCCGTGACCTGTATCCAGAGACCTTCCTGATTGTTGGTAATTGTGTCACTTGTCGGTAATCGGGTTCCGTATGGTTCGTTATAATCGAATAGGGTCAACGAACCAGGTAGATAGCTGGGACAGTTGGCAATGAGA
>DAOVAY010000086.1 GCA_030670795.1 Methanobacteriota archaeon
ACCTTGCTGGACAAGGCGCGGGCTCTGGCCGCCACGGACGAGCACGAGAAGGCGCTGATCAACCTGGACTTTGCCCTGGACAAGGACCCGAAGGACTTTGAAATCCTTGTGGAAAAGAAGGATGTGCTGAAACATCTGACCCGGCATGATGCCGTAGTGAAAACTTGCGACCGGATACTCACTATAGACCACAGAAACGTGGATGCATTTTATGATAAGGCCTCGGCACTCTTCGGCCTTGAGAAGCACAGCAGGGCGGTTGACTCGCTGGACCGCCTTCTTTTGATCGATCCGGAGCACAGGGATGCGTTGGTGAGAAAGAGAGAATGCCTGAAGCACTTGAACAAACATCTGGAGGTCATTAAGGTCGCGGATGTGTTCTTGAAATTCGAGCCGGAGGACCAAAACGCTCTGATGGACAAAGCCATCGCCTTGTTCAACCTGGCCAGATACCCGCAGTCCGTCAACATACTGGATACGTATTTGGATAAGAATCCGAACGAACCCATCGCCTGGAACCTTAAGGGTCACGGACTTGCCAGACAGAACATGCACGAGGACGCGCTGGTAAGTTACGACAGGGCCATCGCCCTCGATCCCAATGATAAGACTTTCCACGACCTGAAGGGCCGCTCCCTTTCAAGGTTGGAGCGTTTTCCAGAGGCAATCGCCGGATTCGACAGGGCCATAGAGATAGACCCTGAGGATTCCGAGCTCTGGTACAGCAAGGCTCTGGCCCATGAGGGAGAACAATCCTACGAGGAGGCGGTGGCCAGTTTCGACAAGGCCATCGAGCTGAAACCTGACGAAAAGAATTATTTGTACAGCAAGGGTATTGCACTCGACTGGCTGGAGAGATTTGATGATGCTGTCGCGTCCTTCGACAAGGCCATCGAGCTCGGTCCGACCGACAGGTTCCCCTACGTGAAGAAGACGGACGTGCTGCTGAAGATCAACAAATTCCAGGAGGCGGTGGAGACCTGCGACAAGGTCCTGGCCATGGACCACATGGACCTCGAGGTGCTCATAAGGAAGAAGGAAGCGCTGAAGAATCTCGGGGACAACCAGGGCATAATCGACACCGCGGAGAGGATTACCAAGATAGATTCGAAGAACGTGCAGGCGTTTCTGGACAGGGCATTGGCCGAGCAGAAGCTGGACCAATTCGAGCCTTCTTTGAAGTCGCTAGAGCGCGCGCTGAGACTTGAGCCGGACAATTTGGAATTGCTTCAGGCAAAGAAGAGGTCTTACATCGCCCTCAACCGCTACGAAGAGATTGTAATAGTGGCTTCACACATTCTGGAACTGGACCCGAAGAACGCGGAGGCCTGGTTCAACAAGACTAAGGCGTTGACTAACATAGGGAAAATGGATGAAGCGTTGCATGCATGCGAACAGGCTCTTCTGGTGGAGCCGGAATCCATCAATCTGTGGCTCAACAGAGCAGAGCTTCTTCTGGCACTCAACCGCGACATCGAAGCGCTGGAGGCCTTCGACAAGTCCCTTGCGGTGCGCCCCGGTGACAAAAGGGCACTCAACAAGAAGGGTCTGGCTTTATTCGGCATGGAGCGGTATGACGAAGCCGTACTATGCTACGACCAGGCGTTACGCTCGGCACCCAAAGATGTGGAATTACTGAACAACAAGGGCCTAGGATTGATGAAGACGGGAAAGCATGACGAAGCCTCGGCCACCTTCACCGAAGCTCTGAACGCGGACAGGGAGAATGTCCACACCTGGACGAACCTGGGGCTGCTGAAGCTCGAAACCAAGCAATACGACGAGGCATTGAAGAACATCAACAAGGCCATCGAAATCGGAGGCAATCAGAAGGACGTGATCGCGGCGAAGGCCAGGGTTTATGAGGAGATGGAAAATCTGGATGAAGCCAGATACTGGTATCAGACCGCATTGGGCGTTGGCGAGGACCTGGAATTATTAGCCAGTTATGGGATTTTGCTGTCCAAAATAGGGGATTATCGCGGGGCGGTGGATGCATTCGAGAAGGTACTGAGGGTGGACCCGGAGGACAAGAGCGCCTGGTACAATCAGGGTAACGCCCTGGAGAAGTTGAAAGAATACGACGGGGCGCTCAAATGCTATGACAAGGCCATCGGCATGGACGCCGACGACAAGTTCGCTTGGAACAGCAAGGGATTGGTACTTCTCGAGATGGGGAAGTTCGAGAACGCGACAAGATGCTTCGAGAAGGCACTGGAGATTGACCCGGAGTTCGCCTCCGCCATAGACGGCCAGAGGGTTGCCAAGGAGAAGGTCGAAGCCCTGGAGATAGAGACCCACGCACGTGCGGTGCTCCGGCTGGAATACGAACGCAACAGGCCCGTATCAAGGGAGGAAGCGTTCAGGGACGCGGGTGTGCCCTACAACAACATCGAGGGCGTGTTCAATTTCCTCACCCAGATGGAGGACATACCCATTCAGGCGTTGTCCGAATCGGACAGCGAGGAGCTGGAGAAATCGTCAAGGGACGTGCTCATACGGTGCCTGGGCAGCGGCAAACCAGCCGATAAGACCCGGCTGAGATTATCAGACATATCATCCAATTTCCCCGAATACTCATTAGAGAAGGCCAAGAGAATCCTCAGCTACATCCAGCGTGTCGACCGGGTGACCTTTCCTCCCACGGCCACACCGGAGATGGACAGCCTATTGCGCCGGGCCATCGACCTGCCCTCGGAGCGCCGGACAGTAATCGGTCTTGTGGAATCCCTCGGACTCGGAGTGATGAAGGCGAAGCAGTTGCAGGCGTTGCTGGCCACGTTCAAGCGCGAGGGATACGTCGCACCCGAGGTCGAGATAGGTTCACTTGTGAGCGACGAGTACGTGAGACCGGAGCAGAGAAGGGCCCCGACCCAAAGAAAACCGCCGGCAAAGAAGCCGGCCTCGGCAAAAGCTGAAAAAGAAACCTACGGGGCCGTGGATTCGAAACTCGCGGGAAAACATTGCCGAAACCACGGACACCTGGCGGTGATGCGCCATGATTGCGGCGCTTACCTCTGTCACAACTGCGTCAGCGGGGCAAAAAAGTGCCCCATATGCAAGCGACCCCTATACGGTGAAAAAGAGAAACCGGCAAAGAAGGAAACCAAATCGGACTACTCCTTTGAGGAAGAGCCCGAGCACGCGCCCGAGGAACTCAGCGAGCAAGAACTGGCCGAGGAAAGGGAACAAAAGCGCGACCGTTCTGACGACGACATCAGAGATGAGTATGGGCGGTTGTAAAGACTAAAACATCGATAAATTTTTAAGGTTGTAAACCCTATTTATCAATAACAGGAGGAAGAGATGAAACGGATTTGGGTAATCTGGGTTTCCATCATGCTGGCCTTCGCTTCAGCTATCCTGATTATTGATGTCAGCGAGGATACCGAAGGGAAGATAGTTGTAAATAATGGGGTAAAGTACGTAACCCATGCCCCCATTAGAATTGATTTCAATGCAGAATTTGATGAAGCCCATGGCGTTGTCAACTGGGCGACTGGCGATGGTAGTGCTGGTAATCCCTGGATAATCGAGAACTGGGACATCAATGGCAGCGGAATCGGCACTTGCATTTTTATTGGAAATACGACGGATTATTTCGAGATTAAAAATTGTCACCTCCACCATGCTAATGGAACCTTTGCTTGGGAATACTGGATCAATTGTGGGATTCATTTCTATAATGTAAATAATGGGGAAATTGATAATAATAATGTCCACTCAAATGCATATGGTGGGCTATTTACATCTTACTCTGATAACAACATTATCACAAATAATGCATTTTATGATAATGTCAACATGGGAATATACTCAGAAGCATCAGACTATAATACGTATGATGGCAATAATATCTCTCAAAATGTTAAGGGTCTTTATCTTGTTGATAGAGCATTTAACCCAAGTAATTTTAACAAAGTGATAAACAATACCATCACAGATAATTTAGCGGGGATTCATATCGATAATTCCGCTTACAATACCGTTTTAAACAATTCAGTTTACAAGAATCACGAAGGAATTTATTTATATGAGGCTACGGACTGCATTATTCAAGGTAACAATATCTCTGATAATAATGACCATCGATTTTCTTTTGGTCTCTATCTGGGCTATTCTGACCATAATTTTGTTTTAAATAATACCTTAATTAATAATACGGCCATTGCTATCGAGCTAAATGCTGCTCAAGACATAACTGTAGCTAATAATACTATTGTTAAAGGAGGTTTCCGCTTACGTGGTTTTTGGGATTACTATTATAACACCCATTCAATTGATGAATCTAATACGGTAAACGGAAAGCCAGTTATTTATTTAAAAAACCAAAATGGTGGTTCAGTACCTTCCTATGCTGGCCAGGTGATTCTTGGCAATTGTGCTAATATTTCTGTTAATAATTTCACATTCACTGACCTATGGGCCGGGGTTTTACTGGGACATTGTGAGAATATCACGATTTCAAATATCGTTTCGACAAACGGTGTACAGGGAATCAAAACACTATTCTCACATTATAACACAATAAAAAATTGTACTTTGGTAAACAATATTGAAACTGGTCTGTGGTTACACGAGTCCAATAGGAATGATGTTTATAGTAATCTTATGTCCTTCAATGAATATGGATTGGGTTCAAGTGGTAATAATAACACCTTTCACAACAATAATTTTTCCCTCAACACTGAATTTGGTATCTACATTTGGAATGATGATAATTATATTTACAATAACAATATCATTGATAATTTCAACCAATCTAATGATCCAAGCATCAATTTCTGGAACGAATCCTTCCCTATAGGCGGCAACTACTGGTCTGATTATACTGGAATAGATGGAAACGGTGATGGTTTTGGTGACACTCCTTACACCGATATAGGAGAAGGCTCTAACGTTGATTACTGGCCATTGATGAGCCCGGGACCTCCAACTGTTAACCTGACTGCACCGGACGGTGGCGAGGTCTGGGAGGCGGGAACGTCCCACAAGATTAATTGGACGATGAGTGATGTTAAGGACCCTTCCGCTGCTCTCAGAGTTACGCTCGATTACTCGATTGATGGCGGAGTAACTTTTCCTTTTAATATTATAACGAACCAGACGGGATATGGGGCGATTCCATATTACTACTGGCAAGTCCCGGACACGCCGAGCACTAATTGTGTGATGAGGGTTAGTGTCGAGGATACTACGAGAAACACGGTCATCGACACGAGCACAGCTCCTTTCACTATTCTGGTGAGATTGCCCTTTGTTTTGGCAGAGTCTCCCAATAGTGGCGAGTCCTTGAAGGGTGGCGGGGACTGGTGGATTACTTGGACCGCGACCGGTGGGACTTACCCGCTCTCTTCAAATCCGATGACAATCGAATATTCCACTAATGGCCTGGGAGGGCCTTGGAATCTATTGGCCGACAATGAGTTTAACGATGGCTTTTACATCTGGGACCCTGTCCCCTCGGTTAACGAAAACAATTGCTATGTCAGGATTACGGCAGAGGACACGTCCGGTTATACAGGCGAGGACACAAGCAATTTCAGTTTTGAGATCGATTCGATTGCACCCTTGCCGGCAACCAATCCATATGCGGAACTAACTGGCACGAATGACGTCACAATATTTTGGACGGAATCTCCGTCCTCAGATGTGGACCATTACGAGATATGGTTTGTCCAGAACGGTTGGGATAAAACCGGAGATAGCTATGCATTGCTAGATTCAGTTCCGGCAGGTACGACAAACTACGTGCACACCAATAGAGGTGTAAATAACAGTAACTGTTATGCTTACCAAGTGAGGACCTATGATGCCGCTGGCAATGAGGCTAGAACATACACCCAAGCAGCCAAATACGGCCGGACCTTACAATTTGCTCAGAGTGAATGGTGGCTCTTAAGTTCTTGCGTGGTGCAGAGC
>DAOVAY010000088.1 GCA_030670795.1 Methanobacteriota archaeon
GTCGTAGCTCCTTCTAGGAACATTTTTCCGACCTCCGAACACGCCCGGAAAACCGTCTGGGCTTTGGGAGGATGAATATGCCATTGTTTATAATATTTTCCTAAATATTCTATAGAATTCTTATATTTTTAAATCCTTCACAAAAATGTTATATGCCCTTGGTCTATTTCCTGTTTAGGCAAAGGCGGTCAGGATGGGAACAGACCTTGATTCTCCACAGATACAGGAAGCGTTCCTAGTTCACAAGAGCGGATGCCTTATCACTTATTCTTCCAAGGACGGAGAATCGGACGATGATTTTGACATACTGGCCGGTATGCTGACGGCAATTCAGAGCTTTGTCAAGGACGCTTTCGGAGCAGGCCAATGGTCCCTGAAGCGTCTGGAGTTCGAGGACCGCAACCTTTTCATCGAACTGGGTGACCACCTATATCTGGCCGTTGTCTATGCGGGCAGGGCGGACACCAAGATGCACAGCAAGGTGGAGCGCACCGTCGACATCATCGAGGAAAAATTCTGGGAGCAATGTAAGGAATGGAGCGGGGACATGGACGAATGGGACGGCGCCAAAGACATCATCCAGCCGTTATTCATGAGCGAGAGGGAGGAGCCGGAGGACGAGAGGCTGAGGTGCGAATTGTGCGGCGCATTGAGGGACGAACTGGATAAGGTTTGCGTGGTCTGTGGATATGATTTTGAAAGGTTCCGCTGAGGATGATCTTTTGTGTCAAAGCCGTAGTGGCCTCATTGGCATTTTAACAACCGACGTGCGCCTTTACTATGACCTCATAAGACTTTTGAAATCGAAGAGTTTGGAATTCAAAATGCTAAATTTTGACGAGCCGATACCGCTGGACATAGGCGTGATCCTGACCTCCGAGGATGAGGTCAAGATGATAAACTTCGAGCCGAAAATCGCGGTGAAGGACATAGAACTCGGCATCAGGCAGGCAAGACTGGCCCTCAGGGGGTTGAGCAGCGACGAAACCGTGATTGTGGGTGTGGACCCGGGCCCGAAACCGGGCATTGCGGTACTTTGCGCTGGCCAGATAATCGAGACCCAGAGGACGCATTCGCCGGAAGAAGCTGCCGACCGCATCATAGAAATCCTCGGAGACTACGCCTTTGAGCGCTCCGTCCTGAAAATCGGCCACGGCTCACCCGAGCACCGCGACAGAATGCTGGCCGTATTATCCAATTACTTCACACAGGTAGAAATAATCGACGAAACAAGGACGAGTACGAAATCCCATACGACTCACGTGGATGCGGCGATTGCCATTGCCAGGCATCGAAGAAAACTGGAATAAATTACCCGAGCCATTTTCCGTTTTTATAGACCGTCTTACCGTCCGCCACAATTTCTCCGCCCTTCTTCATGTCCTTTATCATGTCCCAGTGTATGGCCGAAATGTTCTTCCCTTTGGTTTCCATATAGCTGGAGCCCAGGGCCATGTGTATTGTTCCACCGATTTTTTCGTCGAATAGTATCTTTTTTGTAAACTTCTTTATGCCGTGATTGGTGCCTATGGCCACCTCGCCTATGCGCTTCGCACCCTCGTCGATGTTCATCAGGCTCTTGAGCAGCTCCTTGCCCTTCTCGGCGCTCGCTTTTACTACCTTCCCCTTCTTGAACTCCAGGCTTATGTTCTCCACTTCCTTGCCCATGTATAGGCCAGGGTAGGTGAACTCAATCTTGCCGTTTACCGAGTTCTCGATCGGGCAGGTGAATACCTCGCCGTCCGGCATGTTGTGGTCCCCGCAGCAGTTTATCCATTTTCTGCCTTTGACGTTCATCTTCAATTCGGTTTCCAGGCCGTAAAACTCCAGTTTCGAGACCTTGTTCAACCTGTTGACCATGACCTGCTGCGCCTTCTTGATTTTCTTCCATTCCGCAATCGGGTCGCGCCTGTCTACAAAACATGCCGAATAGACGAAATCCTCGTACTCGGAAAGTGACATGGACGCCTCCTGGGCCATTGCGTTGGTCGGATACGGCAGACCGCACCACATCAACTCTTTCTTGGCGCTGCGCTCCATGAATATCTTGCGAATCGGCAGAGCCGCGGCAGATGTCTGGGCCAGCTTCTCCGGCGGCACGTTGGCCAGCATCCGGGTGTTGGAATCGGCCAATATCCTGATTACGCCATCCAAGTTCTCGTAGATGTACTTCCTGAAAGGAGAGCAATGCTTCAGCTGATGCTCCATTGCCTCCTCATAAAAAATCTCCTCGGACCGCTCCATCACCGGTATCATGGTCGGGTGCGCCCCCGCCCTGAGGACCTCCCTGACCAATTCCAGGGCCAGCGGTTCCGCTTCGGTTGGTGCGGCAATGAGTATCTCATGGTTCTTTTTCGCGTTTATCGAATACCTGACAATCAGCTTGGCCAGCTTCTCGACTCTGGGGTCTGCCATGTTAATCACGTGCGAGAGAAGATAACTTTTTAGTATTTCCCGTTTGTGTTGAATTGTACTAATCCAACACCTAAACCTTATCTTCAGGAACAACACTCAGCATCATTAATAATTTATCACAGTCCAAACCGTATCCGCGGTGACCTGTATCCAGAAACCTTCCTCGTTGTTGGTAATGGTGTCACTGGCTGCCGACCTTATGTAGTATGGTTGAGTACGGTCGAATATGGTCAACGAGCCAGGCACATAATTGGGGCAATTTGCTTGCAGGTCCAATTCTATATCATCCGTATTCTTGTTCCTCTCGGCAAAAGGATATGGCAACAGGTTCCAACCGGCATCCAGGTCAATGACCATGTCGGAGATATAACCGGCCGTGGCGAATCTGGCGTTGTCGGTTATGTGCAACCAGAAGCCCATCTCATTTGTAATGTCTGTTAGGCCGTTCAAACTATCCGGCCTGCCTTTCAAGTTCGATATCCATTGTTGATTTGTCGCATCCCATGCAAGAGCATAATCCCAATTGGCAGGGAAGTCCTGACCCTGAATCACATGGTTCAAGGACGTATCCGTCTGCACAATGCAAGAACCCAACAACCACCAGTGACTGGGGTTTCCGGCATAGCTCAGGGTTCTGCTGAATTTTGCCGCCTGAATTGTTGTTCTTGCTTCATTGCCAGCGGCATCATAGGTTCTCACCTGGTATGTATACGAATTCTGGTTGTTTGCACCTCTTTCGGCATGCAGGTACTCAGTCGCGCCTGCCGGGAGAGCGGCCAACAATCCATAACTGTCACCCGTAGGGTCCCAGCCGTTCTGGACGTACCACACTTCATAATGGTCTACCTCAGGAGAAGGTGATGCCGTCCAGTAAATGGTAACGTTGTTCGTGCCTGTTAATTCCGCGTAAGGATTGGTCGCGGGTGAAGGAGCCGTGGAATCTATCTCGAAGCTGGAATTGCTGATGTCCTCCCCGGTGTAACCGGCGGTATCCTCCACAGTGACTCTGACATAACAGTTTGTTTCGTCCAAACCAGGTACCGGATTCCAGTCATAAACACCATCGTTTATTTCACCACTGGCCAAGGGATTCCAGGGACCGCCCGGGCCTGTCGAAGAATATTCAATGGTTATCGAATCGGCAAGTAATGGAGTTCCTCCCGCGTTGGCTATCCATGCGATTGGGTAATTTCCTCCTCCCATCAAAACCTCTCCGCCATTCGGGGAGGTTACCAAGACCGTGGGGGGGGTGTACTCTATGGTGAAAGATGTGTCGCTGATGTCGGAGCCTATTGTGCCATTTTCGTCCTGGGCTTCAATTATCACCCAGCAATTATTGGACGGAGTGTTCGGTACTGGGTCCCAGCTGTAAGTACCATCATTCGCCTCATTGCTGGCTATCTGGTTCCAGGGACCATCGCCCTCAATGTCGTCATATGAGTAATAAATGGTTATTGGGTCAATAGCCAGTGGATTGGAACCGGCGGTTGCCGTCCAAGTGATTTCCTGGGACGAGCTGACATTCCAAGTGACTGGGGTGTTCGGTTGCGTGACGGTAACAGAGGGTGGCACGACCGGTGGCCCATCATCAAAGGTGTCAAGGGTAGGGTCGCCGATGACTGTCATGCCGTAGAACCAGCATCTTGAATCCGCTCCGGCGCCTGTTTCCCCGTTGAGAATGAACCAGTCCATGAAGCTCTGGCCTATGCTCTCTCCCGCGCCCAGCGGGGTGTAGAAGTCAGCAAAGTTCAGCATGCTGCCGGTCTTGGTAGAAGCCACGGCACCGAGGCCGTATGTCGGGGCGAACACGTAATGGCCTGTGATGTAGCCTTCGCTTTCGCTGTTGGAGTAGTTGCCCGCGCTGCAGCAGAAGTGGTTGTAGAAGTGCGCCATCGGGTCGGCTTCCGAAATCTCATCGTTGTATAAATATTCAAACTGAGAGCCTCCGTTGTAGTAGAATCCGTGGCCGCCCGGCCAAGAATGGGCGAACAGTGATATCCAATCATAGTTGTCGTCAAGCCGGGCCAGGTAGTCCGCGGTTCTGGTGACCTCGTTATCGTTTACCAATGTCCTGGTGGCGTATCTGAGGCCCACCTCGTCGGAATATTGTGTGCCCCAGGCTGCCCAGTCGTCATCGACATAGATCAGCGCCCGGTCGTTAAGTGGAAGGTTGCCCATCCTGTAATCGTGATTCTTGTCGAAGTAGTTCTGTATCATCGTCACCTCGGTATAACCGGGCAGCGTCAGGGTCGAGGTGAGTATCCTTCCCACCCATATCTCCGGCTCGAGGTCTCCTAATCCAACTCTATGATCTTCAAACTTCCCATTGGTGTTTTCATCAATCCATGCCCCGTCAAGGTCCATGTAATACAGTTCTATAGGGAATTCTGTCCAACCATAATAGACGCCTCCAAACCAATCCTCCATCTCATACCAGGCAATGGGGATGTCACCTACAAACACTGCCCCCACCATGCCGCTTGAATAACCCGTTTGCAACAGGCTCTTGACCTGGGACGGATTCGCCCAGCCACTATTATATAACTCTGGCGTCCAACCTTCCTTCGAAAGGTCTGTCATATATCTGTCTATTTCCGAGGAGATGCTTGGATATAAACCCGGTTCTACGAGAATATATACCAAACCGGGTGCTCTAGGTTCTGGCACAGGATTCCAATATGCTGAATGGTCTTCCAATTCAGGAATATTCGATAGTGCACCCCAACTATCCTGAACTCGGTGGGGAAGATTGGAATCATTCATTTTAAATCCAGAGAGTGAAAAGCCGGAAAAGGAAAATAACAGGGTTGAAACCACAACAACAACCGACAACACCCTTAACACACGATTCCTCTCTTTCATAAAATGACCTCAGTCTATAAAGTATATGAATTAACCAATATAAAATCTTATCGTGATTATTATCGAGAAATCAAAACATCATCCGCTATTTCAATATATCA
>DAOVAY010000012.1 GCA_030670795.1 Methanobacteriota archaeon
TCTTGGCGCCCACAATGTACCCGTGCCGGTGTCAAGCCTTGGAATGACAGGCATCGAGGACCTTTACAATACAATACAACAGCTCTTCTTCGGTGGCGAGGATCTGAGACCTGATTGATATTGGCGTCTTACCAACGTTTATTTGCCCAGCTTAGTTATGGGTCTGAGAATATGAAAGTCCCTCTCGGTTGCGATTGTTTGGACGAATTGCTCGACGGCGGATTCGAGGCCGGTGCGATAACAAAAATATACGGCGAGGCAGGCAGCGGCAAGACCAACGTATGCCTGCAACTTGCCAAAAGCGTGGTATCACAGGGAAAGAAAGTCATCTACATAGACACGGAGGGACTCTCCAAGGACAGGATGGGCCAGATATTCGGCAAGGAGTTTAAAAAAACCATCAAGAGCATTCTGATTTTCGAACCTTACGACTTCAAGGAGCAGGAGACGATTGTGGATAAGGCGTCCGACCTGGCGATGAAGAACGAAGACATCGGCGTGGTCATATTGGACTCGGCCACCGGCCATTATCGCCTTGAGCTCGCGAAGGAGCATGATAAAGCCGAACGAAGGTCGTTCATTACTCAGATAACGGCGCTGCTTAAGCTGTGCAGAAAACGCCAGATGCCCGTAATACTCACCAGCCAGGTATATACTGATATAGACAGTAAAAATAAAGAATTCAAACCCTTAGGCGGCCACGCGCTGAGGCATCACGCCAAAACGGTTATGCGCCTGGATAAAGACGAGACAACACCGGGAAAGAGGTATGCGGTCTTAATGAAGCACAGGGCACTGGCAGAGGGAGAAAAAGCCGAATTCTGGCTTACCGAGAACGGTGTCGAATGTAAGTAAAAACACTATAATTCTCTATTGACGATGAAGTCGATGGCATCGACCAGTATCTTTTTTCCATCATCCGAATACGGCACCTTTTCCAGGTACTGTTTTGCCCTTTCAGCGAAATCCTTTGCAGAGTCTCTCACCCACTGTCGACACCCATGCTCCTCATAGAGGTCGATAATGACCTTAACCATCTCGTTGTTTTTCTGCTCTCTGGACAGTGTAAAGACCTCTTTCACGTAATCGAGTTTCTCTGCATCTCCGGATTTCTCAAGGCAATCGACCAATCTGGCCAACAGTAGAGTGCGTTTTCCTTCTAAGATATCGCCGCCGAGCTCCTTGCCGGTTTTGGTGCTGAAGACGTTGAGCCAGTCGTCATGAAGTTGGAATGCCCTGCCAAGGGCGTGCCCGAAATTCACCAAGGGCTCAAGTGCCTCTTTCTTGTCAGCAACAAGGGCGCCCAATCTCAGGGGACCTATGATTGTGTACCACCCCGTCTTCCTGTCCACCATCTCGAAGTATTCCTCTCCCCCCACGATTCTGCCGCTACGCGTCCAGCTCAGTTCTAAATATTGACCTTCACAGGTGGTCTGGAGAAATCGCACCATTTCATCAGCCACCTCAAATGCCTTTTCATTCTCGAGGATTTTACGATTTTCCAGCAGTATCTTCCACATGATCAGATGTAAATGGTCGCCGGCGTTCACGGCTATCTCATCACCGTGAATTACAGACAGGGTGGGCTTTCCCCGCCTTTGAAGTGAATGATCCTCGAAATCGTCGTGTATGAGCAGCCAGTTCTCAGAAACCTCCATTGCCGCAGCCGTGGTCATGGCTTTTCCAATGTTCCCACCGCTGGCATAGGTTGATAGAAGCAGCAGCCCCGGGCGGATGTACTTTCCGCCTCTCTCTGGATAGGCAACGACCATTTTCCAATGATTTTCCAATCCGAATCTCAACTGACTAATGGAATCGCTGCGCGGTATGAATTTGAAGATCTCGTTTTCAATCGACATTCTGTGTTCAGCTAGGAATCCCAAAAACAAGCTTCCCTTTGTTTCGCCGTCAACAGTCTCATATGTAGGTAACATTGCTTCACTCCATAGGCTCCATTGCATTGAGCCAGTCTGCGGTTTCTCCCGTCACAACGACGGGCGCGTCCTTCAATTCCTGCACGTTTGAAGCACCTACGAGGAACATGGCCCCCTTCAGCTCCTCGATAATAACTCTCAATTCCTTTTCTACGGCCTCTGGGCTTTCGGTTGCCGCTGCTAAAACACACCTGGCCAGCCCACCGGCGTCGGCACCCAAAGATATGGCCCTGGCAACGTCCAATCCAGTACGCAATCCACCGGTGCCAATCATCGGCAGTCCCACATCCGCCACCATTACCGAAACCGGAGTGGGAATGCCCCAATCCCAGAAAGTTGCACCAATCCGCGAACGCACCTCCTCTTTCCTTTCATTGGCACGGTGAAATTCCACGGCCGCAAAGCTCGTCCCACCTAGACCACCAACGTCCAGGCCAGCAACGCCCTTATCCATCAGAGTCAAGGCCGTCGCTCTTGAGATGCCGGCACCGGTTTCTTTTGCAATGACCGGTACTTCTTTCGCGACTCGGCCAATGGCATCGGCACAAGCCTTTGCATTGGCATCTCCTTCCGGTTGTACGATCTCCTGCAAGAAGTTCAAGTGAATGGCCAGCACGTCACCGCCGACCATTTCCATTGCGCGTTTGCAATCACCCAAGGTAAACGGCTCATGGTCTTTCTGTTTAACAAATTGCGGGGCACCCAGATTGGCAATGACCAATGGCACGTCAAAGTCCTTAACCACCCCATAACTTCGGCTTAACGCGTCATCGACTATCGCCGGTCTCTGGCTTCCCAGACCGAGCCCTATGCCGACCTTCGAGGCACCGTGAGCAAGGTTGCGGTTGATTTCCTCCGCGCCGTCGAATCCGCCGGTGATGGCTGAAATCACGATTGGCGCAGCCAGTTTCTTCCCGAAAAGCGTAATCGAAGTGTCAATGTCGTTTAGATCGACCTCCGGAAGTGCGTTATGCACCAAATGAACATCGTCCCAGTAATTGTGCCTCGCATTCACTTCCTTGTTCAGACAAATGTCTATGTGGTCTGATTTTCTTTCGAACCCCATCTAATCACCGCTTACCTCGGTACATGTGATTTCATTTCCCTTCAGAGCATCACTTAATCTGTCAGGCACAAGGCCATTCATCACATATACTTTACTGCCCAATGATGCGATATCGAACATCCGGTCCAGCTTTCTCTTCATACTGCCAGTGACATCCACGTCTTCGCTCTTGAACTCGATAACAGAATCTCGGGCAACTATCGGTAAAGGCTTTTCACCTCCTCCTGCCGGGTAATTGGAGAATATTCCGTCCACGGCCGTGACAAAGATGCATTTTTCTACATTAAGGTCCTTGGCCAGTTGCAACATAATGTCATCGCCCGAGCATATGGAAATGCCTCTGGATATGTCTACTACCACATCCCCGAAGGTTATGGGGGTGATGCCCAGCTCCAGATAGTGTGAGAACACGTCAGAAGGAAATTTGATCATCTGGCCGTTGTCGAACATCGTGATTGCACCGGCAGGAATAGAAGCGACGGCCACATTCACCTCATAAAAAGCGTCCACAATGATTTGATTCAGGACCCTCATGTCCCTTTGGACAATACAGATGCCCTCTTTTTGACTCTCGTCCTTGTATCCTTCGGCCAGACCATATTCTGCCGCCTTAATGTGGCCGAAAGACCCCCCGCCGTGTACGACAATTTTCTTACCCTGAAAACCGGCGATTTCTTTCACGAGCCTTTTGATGTCGTCAACCCTCGATGTCAAGGGCTTGGACTTGTCCGTTATGGCACTGCCACCCAGTTTGATAAGCAACATCCAACCTCATGAAATGCTGGCAAAAGTATAAATAATTAATTGATAAAATCATAAATAATAAAGAAAAAGGAAAGTGTGGCCGTTGGCCATTAGGTCCTTTTCGTGTCTATGTGACAGAGACACTGATGCTGACTATAGTTTCGATTCCGAGGGCCTCATCGATATCAAAGGAGATTGCGATAGTATCCCCGATATTGTAACTTGAAAAATCGTGAAAGAAGTTTAACTCCACGTTATCAAGTTCAACACCAAGTATGGTTGTGTTGGTAATAGTTCCCCTAACGATTGCACTATCACCGCCGTTTAGGGTTGCAAAATCTCCGATACCTAATACAGTTCCACTTGCTTCTGTATTCCATTCCGCAGCCGTAAATTCCGTAGGTCCGCCGTTACCGCCGCCCAAGAACATGAAATACACCAGCAACAGCACGACCACAATCACAATTATGACCACAACAGCTATCAAGGGTCCCTTGCTCTTTTTTGGGGGGGGTGCCATCCTTTCAGAAGGGGGTGGTGCAGGGGCCTGAGCAGCTGGTGGTCCAGCTATAGTTCCATCTCCAGTCATAGGTCTTCACCGCACTCAGGATGTCTAGTTACCTATATATATTTTTTTAACAGAATTTTTTTTAACAGAATAACTCTTAAATATCAAACTACCTTATGCCGCCCACTCGGTGAAAACACATGGCAGGAAGAAAGCCAGCAAGGATGTATAGACAAGTAAAATCCCAATCTTACACTAGACGGGAATACATGGGCGGTGTGCCCCACAGCAGGGTGGCCCAGTTCGAAATGGGAAACAAGAAAGGCGAATTCCCTATAGAATTGGTCCTGATAGCGGAGAACCCATGCCAAATTAAACATACGGCTCTCGAGGCGGCCCGCATCGCCTGTAACAGGTACATTCAAAAGCGTGCTGGCACACTCGGTTATTTCCTCAAG
Source organism: Methanobacteriota archaeon (assembly GCA_030670795.1). Taxonomy (GTDB): domain Archaea; phylum Thermoplasmatota; class Thermoplasmata; order SG8-5; family SG8-5; genus SG8-5. Next base: position 4,711 of record DAOVAY010000012.1, read on the forward strand.
ATAAGGACATATCCACACGAGGTTTTAAGGGAGAACAAGATGGCGACGGGCGCAGGAGCCGACCGAATCTCAAGCGGTATGCGCGCGGCCTTTGGAAAGGCAGTAGGTACAGCCGCTCGAGTAAAGAGAGGTCAGAAGCTGATGTCACTTCACGTGAACCGACCTAATTTCCTCGACGCAAAGAAGGCCCTTTGGAAAGCCGGCCTTAAGGTCCCGACAACCTGCAGGGTGGAAATGGTCAGAGGCGAGGTTACGGTTTAATCTGACCAGCTATACGCCGCGTTGATCTCCCCATATGATTTTATGTAACTGTGGCAGAACCCGTACTCCTAAGCCATCTTCTAGTGCCCAATCAGCCAATTCTTTCAGGCCTCTTCCGCCAACCGGCGTCATCACAATGTTGCATAGTGGCCGATGCTTTTTTAAGATTTCTTTTGCGTAGTCGTAATCCTTTCTGTCCGCGATAATGAACTTCAATTGGTCGTTCGGGCTCAGCAGCACGATATTTAAAAAATTCATTTTACCCGATTCCCCCGACGACGGGCACTTTATGTCCAGACTAATCATCAGGTTACTGGAGCACTGCAGCGGTTCTATAGACTTGGAGCCGTTTGTTTCCAAGGTAACGAGATACCCCTTCTCGATAAGGCGGTCCACCAGCGTTGGCGTTTCGTCTTGGTTCAGCGGCTCTCCCCCGGTCACGCAGACCTGTTCATTGCCCGATTCCTGGACCTTCACCAGAATATCGGGGATGCCCATTTCATCACCCTCTTCGTATGCATACTTCGTATCACACCAATCACATCGCAGGTTGCAGCCGGTCAACCTCACAAAAGTAGTGGGCAATCCGACGGTTACCCCCTCACCTTGTATGCTTTTGAAAATCTCACACACCTTCACACTAATCACCTTCCAGATCGTCAATGTCAAAATGAACCATCAGTCTTGCGGCCACGCACCTGAATCCCAATTCTTCCCAGAAAGGAATGCTGTCGTTCTCCTCATTTTTGGTGCCGTCAGCCGCAGTGACTCCTAACGTGGGCGCACCCATCTCTCTGAATGTTTGCGCCGCTTTTCTTACAAGCGAACGTCCAATTCCAATCCCCCGATGGTCCGGGTGGACGGAGATCTTATGGATTATAGCCCTGGCACCATCCCAAGAACCAATAACAAATCCTGTCACGACGTCATCTTTTATACAAACAAGAAAAACATTGTTCTCGAAGGAGAGGAACCTGGTCAGAGCGCCTTTTCCGTCTACTTCTGGAGTGTGGAACTGCCTGTTTAGTTTGGTAATCTCCACGATTGCGTCGAGGTCTTGGGGTGCGGCAGCCCTAATCATATTCGAGCGGGTCATCGAATCCGGCCTCCTTGAACCCCTTCAGCCGCAGAACGCAAGCCTCACATTTTCCACAGGCCTTATCGCCGCCAATATAGCATGTCCAGGTGTTCTTAAAAGGCACGCCAAGCTCCCGTCCTTTTATTACTATGTCGGATTTGCTCATGTTCAAAAGCGGAGCCACAATTTTTACTGGCTGCCCTTCTATGCCTGTTTTGGTACCCTTATTCACAACTTCCTGAAAGGCTGCAATGAATTCGGGTCTACAATCGGGATAGCCACTGTAGTCTATGGCGTTTGCGCCGATGTATACTCTACTGGCCCCGATAGCTTCAGCAAGTGCCACACCCAGAGATAAAAACGTCATGTTTCTGGCGGGCACATAAGAGGGCGGCACACCTCCGTCCACGTCACCGGTGTTTGTCACGGTCTTATCAGGAACTTCCTTATCGATAAGCGATGACCCGCCTATAACACCAAAGTCGATTTTGAGAATGTTATGTTTCTTCACTCCAAAATGTCGAGCCATTGACTTTGCGGACTCAATTTCTCTGGAATGTTTGCTTCCGTAATCGAATGTGAGAGCGTATATTTCATATTCTTGACAGGCCATGGCCAAACACGTGGCCGAGTCCAAACCACCGGACAACAACACTACAGCTCTTTCCATACCCAAGCACCCTGCCCCCTTCCCTCATCTACACCAACGCCGATTCTGTGCAGATTGGGCTGATTTTGAATTGTGCTCAACACTCTTTCAAGAACATAGGCGGCGAGGACTTCTGCGGATACCACATCAATGCCCAAGATGTTGACATCCTCTTTTGGAAAAGAATATGATTTATCCTCATACTTCACTCTCACAGAGCCGCCTTCAACATTTACTTCTACGAGTTCTGACTTGCCAGGCATCAGCACACAATGGTCCAGCTCCAAGGCAATCTCCTTAATTATCGATTTTAGGATAACAAAGTCATATACCACACCGTTATCCTGTGGTTCACCATCTATCTCAAGGTGTATGGCATAATTGTGCCCGTGCAGCCTATTGCACTTACTATGGCCTGGAAGGAAGTGGCAGGCAGAGAAGGTTATGCCCAGTTCCCAACCGTCAAGCTTGAGTTTCATGATTGGGCGATAAGCAAATTATGTAATAAACGTTTGGATGGGAGCCAGTGCGTGTAATGTACAAATTTCTTCCTTTAAAAATTATCGCAAGTAATATCTATATAATTGATATAATGTGCCCCTTGAATTACCTGTCAACATGACGGGGGCGGTTAAAATGACAACAGTGAAGATTATTAAGTTCAGCCCAGAGAAATGTGACGGCGGAAAAGCTTGTGAGGAAGCATGCTCGAACGTCCATTTCAAGAGTGATGAGGGCGGTGACAAATCGGCACTCCGTATTATGGAAAAAGACGGGAGCTACAACATGAGCGTCTGCAACATGTGCGGACTCTGTATCGATGTATGTACAGTCCAGGCATTGAAACGGTTGAAAAGCGGAACCGTCGTTTTGGACAAAAACGTGTGCGTCGGATGCCAGGCCTGCGTCGGTTTCTGCCCGAGAGGAGTCATGAGAAAAGCTTCCGACGTGATTACGCCGTTCAAATGCATCGCCTGCGGTTCGTGCGTGAGGGCATGCCCCAACGGTGCATTGGAACTGGTTGAAGTTGATTTGGATGAGGTAAAAGAGGTAGTATATCACAAGCAAGGGGTGGACGAATGAGCGGACCAGAGAAGTCGACATCAAAGGAATTCGAACCGCACACATTGAAAATGCCAGATGGCTTTGAAACAGGAAATACGAAACACGACTGGGACTTGGCGGCAATGAGGGCGAAGCATCGGATTTTGGCAGAATACACTTACGAGAAGAAGAAAGTACAAAGAGGGTACACCGGAAGAACCCTCTATGTCAACCTTTCCACGAACACTATAGAAGAAAAGCCAGTCTCTGAGGACATGAAGAAGAAATTCACCGGCGGTAAGGGTTTTGACCTGAAGCTCTTGTGGGACGGCATCAAACCGACCACACGCTGGAACAGCGAGGAGAACGAGATTGTCTTTGCAGGCGGCTTACTGTGTGGTGGAACACAATATTCCGGTACCGGAAAATGTCTCGCCGCGACAATTTCCCCATCCACTGATATTGTCTGCGATTCCAATGCCGGCGGTTACTTCGCGCCATACCTCAAATTCTCTGGCTTCGATGCTTTGGAGGTTCAGGGGAAAGCGAAAGAAGATGTCATCATATTCATCGACGGAAAGGCGGGTAAAGTTACGATCGAGACAGCGCCGATGGAGGAAACCAACGCCCACCTTGTCAGCGAGCAACTGACACACGCTTATGCTGATGAGGACACGGAGACCGCTAGACAAAGAGTGGCAGTCGTATCTGCAGGAAAAGGCGCTGAGCACAGTTACTGGGGTTGCCTGAACATCTCGTTCTACGACTCAAGAAGAAAAGTGGCCAGACTCAAACAGCATGGGCGAGGCGGCCTCGGCACGGTCTTCAGGGACAAGAAGATAAAGGCCATCGTTACGAAGGTCGAGCATTTCAACGGCATGACAAACGACCCTGCAGACCCGGATAAGATGGCAGCCGTTGCAATAAAGTACAACAAGGAGATGCGCGACCTCGATAAGTCCCAGTGTAACATGAGAACTGTGGGAACCGGCAACATCGTGGAAGTCATGGACACTTATGATTTGCTTCCTACCGAGAATTACCGTTTCGGCAGCTTCCCCAAGGCGACGAATCTCCATTCCCCCAACTTCTACAAGCGTTTTACTCAGGTTATTCCGGACGGATGCTGGCACGGGTGTACGATGGCCTGTACAAAGGCCGTGGACGGTTTCACTGTCATGACTGGCCCCTACAAGGGTCAGAAGGTTACGGTTGACGGTCCTGAGTATGAGAATACGGCGGGATGCGCGAACATGGGTCTCTGGGACCCGGACTGGGTGATCGAGTGGAATTTCTACTGCGACACCTATGGCCTCGATACCATCTCGGTTGCGACTGGCATCGCCTTCTATATGGAAATGTACGAATACGGAATCCTGAACAAGGAAAGATGCGCCGGTCTCGAATTGATCTTCGGGAATTCTGAAGCCGTTCTGGAGCTCATGCACAGAATCGCGGCAGGCGACCGGAGCGAGTTCGTGCAGGTGGCAGGCAAGGGCGCCCGCAGAATGAAGGACTGGCTCATTCAAAAGGGCTGGGGCGACCACGAACTCATCAACGACACCGGCATGGAAGCAAAAGGTCTGGAATTCTCAGAATATGTGTGCAAGGAGTCCTTAGCTCAGCAAGGCGGCTACGGCCTGACGAACAAGGGACCGCAGCACGACGAGGCATGGCTGATTTTCATGGACATGGTGAACAATCAGATTCCTACGTTCGCGGATAAGGCTGAAGCTCTCCATTATTTCCCGATGTGGAGGACTTGGTTCGGACTTGTGGGCTTGTGTAAACTACCCTGGAACGATGTCACGCCATTGAGCAATGCGACCGCGGACGAGCCGGCCAAGATACCGGAGCACGTGCAGAACTATGCGGACATCATGAGCGCGACCCTTGGCAAGGAAATCACCCCTGCCAATCTTATTGAGATGAGCGAGCGCGTCTACAACTGGCAGCGCTCGATGAACATCTGGATGGGCCGCGGGACGCGGACGGACGACTGGATCCCGTACCGGGCGATGGGCCCCGTTACCGAACTGGAATTCCTCTCCCGCAACAACAAGCTCTGGGATTACAGATACGATAAGCAACTTGTCGAGAACATGGGCTTCAGCAAGGAAGATGTTGACAAGATGCACATAAAGGACAAGATGAAACACATCTATGATTACAGGCAGGACCGGTATCAGAAACTAACCGACGCGGTTTACCACCGCAGGGGCTGGACACAGAACGGAATACCCACACCGGAAAAGATGAGGGAGCTGGGGTTCGGCGACGAGACCGAAATGCTGGAAATGTTACAGAAGAAAATCGAAGAAGATGAAAGCGCCGGCCTGAACGTCTGGGGCGGGAATTATCAAGGCGATGAAAAGCCGCCAAACGACGACGTGAAATACTGGAAGGAGTGATAATTAACAGTATGCCAAGCCTTCGGCGTTGGCAGATTCATACTTTCACTCACCCTAATGAAATACATAAATACACCTAAATGATAATACGGACGATAATATGACCGAGATAATTGGAGTATGTGGAATAACGTGCACCGAATGCCCGGCATACATTGCCACACAGAACGACGACAACGAGCTCAGAACTAAAACCGCCGGGGAATGGTCCAAGATGTTCAACGCGGAAATCAAGTCGGAGCACATCAACTGCGACGGATGCAACACCCCTGGCAAAAAAATCCATCACTGCACCGAGTGCGAGATAAGGGCTTGCGGCATCGAGAAAGGTGTGAAGAACTGCGCCCACTGCAGCGATTACGCCTGCGACAAGTTGAATGAATTCTTCGGTATGGTGCCGGATGCGAAAGGCACGCTTGACGAGATAAACAACGCCCTTTAACCCCTGGATCTCCTATTGAACGAAGCGGGGCATCGGATAATAGGAGTTAGGCGAAATTTCTAATTCTACTCATCTGAACATCTTTCATTGGGTTGGCTTCGCTTAAACGTGGGAAAAGGAAAACAAGCAATTGCTTCGCAACAGCTTATAACATCGTTTAAACGGCTTCACTACGTTGCGACCCAAATTTTCAATAACCAGCGGGAGTTCCGTTTTCAAAGTAGAAAGAGCCAATCATGACAATGTACGAGAAGAAGAAGACTCCGAGGACAAGATATCAATGCACACATCCTAGGTTTAAAGATAATGACTATGAGAATTAAAATATTTCTTTTATAAATTGGTCATTTGGAATAGTGCTAATTTTGTCAGCTAAATTTTGCATTTCTTTGTAGCTTTCAGCTCTCAAATTGTTAGGTTTTAATAGATTATATTGTCTAAATCTCCAAAACGCTGTTGCTATAGCACCGTATTCTGCAAAAAGTTGTAGTGATTCTTTTTCATACTGATTTAATTCTCTTTCTTTTTGATATCCATCAATAAGACTTCTTGCTTTCTCAAAAGAAATACTTTCTTCTTGGTTGCACGTTCCAACAAGACACATTCCCAAGTCGAAAATATTATAATAGTTGCTTGCTTCCTCAAAATCAATTATTGATACGTTATTTTTACTAAAGAGGACATTATCATAAAAAATGTCTCCATGAATTAAACCTCTGGGGAGTTGTGGGTAAATGTACTCTTTTATCGATATTTGTTTGTCTTTTAACCATATACTAAAACTATGACTTGGTTTTAATGAAATGACTTCTGAGAAATAATCAACACCATAAGGAAAAAATTGAGGGAGGTATTTTGGAGCACTAATCTGATGTAATTTTCCAATTGTACTTCCCAATAAACTTAACATACTAATGTCAAGTTCACGAGATGTATTTCCCTCAATAAATCTTTTTATTAAAATCGGTTTGTTTTCATAACTTTCAACAAAGTTCCCATTTTTTGAACGAATTACCCTCGAAGTAGGGAACTTTTTCTTTTCGAGATAACTAAGTAATTCTGCGAGACTTTTGACTTCATTAAATTTTTTTTCATCACATAAAGAAAGAACAAATTTACCTTTATCACCGTTTATAATAAAGCTTGAGTTCGCTGAACCACCACCCATTGATTTAAAATCTGAAATTTCACCCAAGTCAAATTGTTCACTTATTTTTTTCACATCGAAATAGTTTAATTTAGTATAATTTGCCATTTTATTTACACCTCAGATCGTCATTTTATTTATGATTTCATAACATAAAATTTACTGTAACTTTTCTCTGTCCAAAACAACAGACTTTCTTTTCTCTTGAATTCACGATACATTTCATCTCCCACATAAAGGGTCTTCTCTTTTAATGGCGTCATAAATATTTAAACCCTCAGTGACCCCAGTAGAAAATGCTATACCTCTGCATCCAACACATTCAGAATTATATTCACATCCTCCACATTTCCCGTCAAGATAGTTTTCAATATTTCTTGCCAATTTGAAAAATGGCGTGTCAATTATTTCTTTTATTCTCATATCCTTTACATTGAATTGTTCTATTTCAACATCTGCGCATGGTCGAATATATCCCTTTGAAGTAAGATAAACGCTATACATATGTTGTAGGCATCCATTTCCTGGTAATGGTGTATGAACTAACCAAGTATAACCAAATTCTTTTTCATCAAGTTCTAAGAGACTTGACTTAACTTTATTCAATTGTTTCGATGTTGGTGTTAAGTCACATAACTCTGTTAATGCTCTCCCTCTTGGAACTAATGCTTCTTGATTTGGATAAATATTATTATCTCTACAAAATTTCCATATCTCTGAGGTTTCATCTAAGGTTAGTGAAGTTGTTACAAAAGAAGCACCCAATCTTAATTCATTGGTGTTGCTATTCGTAAATCCCACATCCATTAAATTCTCAAGACCTTTTCGAATTTTTCTATATGTCCCTACTTTGCCAGCTAAAAAATCTTGTGTTTCTTCTTTTGGAGAATCTAACTTAGTTAATACAGATGCATTTTCTTCATACAAAAATTTAGCTAAATTTTTGTTCATTGTTGTAGTATTTGTTATCAAAACTGGAACCATTTCTTTGTTGTTGATATATTGAATTAACTCTTTAAAATAAGGGTAAATTGTTGGCTCACCACCTCCAATCACAACCACTGATTCTCCACCCAATTCTTTTACTTGAGAAATTACATCTTTAATAGTTTCAAAAGATATCTCTCCAGGTGGGGGTGTACCACTTGTTCCATTACAGTATCTACATGAGAGGTTACAAATAAGGCTTGTTTCAGTTCTCATTGAAAGCAGTTTTCCAGAATCCCTAGCTTCACGTGCTTTATCAGATGAGAAATTGTAGCCAATGAGAATAGGTGGTTTTGATAATTTTTCTCTCTTTGTCATATTATTAATATTAATAGTACAATTACTTAAAGGTATTCATTCCGTTCTTTGGGCATTGCATCCAAAGTCCGTTTTGGCCCTAAGATATTGATTTTGATCTTAAAGTCCACTTTTGGGTTGACTTTAGACGAAAGAATTTGAGCATGTCCCTCCAATAGACTGCGACGAACTCTGATCCCATTAGTGACCCCCTATCATTGGTGTTTTGTTATTCTGTTTCTCTTCTTTTCGAAAACAACTTTTGTAAATCGTAATCATTACGGAACTCCCCCTAATATCAGCTCCTGTTATTGAAAACTACGCCAAGCCCCAGATGTTCAGGAGAATTAGAAACTTCTCCGCTCCTCACTCACTTCGTTCGTTGCGGTGCTCGACCCCGTTGCACTCGCTCGACCCAAATTCCTCACTTCGTTCGGAACTTCGTATACCCGTCAGCCGTTATGTGCAATTCGAAAACCCGCCTTTAAAAGAGGTAGATTGAGACCCCTCTGTCGTTCAGGCCTGCTAGTTCACATCCTGAACAGCGTGAACCCGGCGTCCGGTATGGACGCGTTCAAGCTCGCTGAAATCCCGAGAGCCAGCACCAGTCTTGTCTGTACGGGGTCGATTATGCCGTCGTCCCAGATTCTTGCCGAGCTGTAATAGGGGTTTCCTTCCTGCTCATACTTTTCCAGAATCGGCTTCTTCAGGTCCGCGACCTCTTTATCGGTCATGTCGATGCCTTTTCTGAACAGCTGGTCCTTTTTGACAGTGGAAAGAACGTTCGCCGCCTGCTCACCACCCATGACCGAAATCCTGGCATTGGGCCACATCCACAGCTGTCTGGGACCATAGGCTCGGCCGCACATTCCGTAATTTCCCGCGCCGAACGAACCGCCTATGAGAACTGTGAACTTCGGCACCTGTGCGGTGGCGACCGCCGAGACCATCTTGGCCCCGTCTTTGGCTATTCCGCCGGCCTCGTACTTCTTTCCGACCATGAAACCGGTGATGTTCTGCAAGAAGACCAAGGGTATTTTCCTCTGGCAACACAATTCGATGAAGTGCGTGCCCTTGAGCGCGCTCTCCGAGAGCAACACGCCGTTATTGGCCAGTATGCCCACGGGGTAACCCATTATGTTGGCGAATCCGCAGACCAGTGTCTGTCCGTACAACTCCTTGAACTCGTGGAACTTGCTCCCGTCCACAAGCCGGGCTATGACCTCCTGCACTTCAAACGGCGTCCTCGAGTCCTTGGGTATTATCCCGTAAATTTCCTCAATCGGATAGAGCGGGTCCTCCGGGGTTCTGGTATTGAGGTGCGTTTTCAAGGGTCGGTTAAGGTTCTCAATAGCGTTCCGCCCTATGTCCAGTGCCTCCTCATCGCTGGTCACGTAATGGTCTGCAACGCCTGATTCACGGCAATGGACGTCCGCGCCACCCAGCTCCTCCGCACTCACTTCCTCCCCGGTGGCCGCCTTTACCAACGGCGGACCGCCCAAGAAAATGGTGCCGGTGCCCTTCACTATAGCGGTCTCATCGGACATTGCGGGCACGTAAGCGCCGCCGGCTGTACACGACCCCATGACCAATGCAATCTGTGGGATGCCCATGGCCGACATCTTGGCCTGGTTGTAGAAAATCCTGCCGAAATGCTCTCGGTCCGGAAACACCTCATCTTGCAGGGGCAGGAATGCCCCGCCGGAATCCACCAGATAGACACAAGGCAGGTTATTTTCCATCGCAATTTCCTGCGCTCTGACGTGCTTCTTTACAGTCATGGGAAAGTAGGTTCCGCCCTTGACGGTGGCGTCATTAGCGATTACCATGACCTCTCGTCCATGCACAACCCCTATGCCAGTGACTATTCCCGCACTCGGCGCTTTGTTATCGTACATCCCCAGAGCGGCGAGCGGATTGAGTTCAAGAAACGGCGAGTCCGGGTCCAAAAGAGCGTCAATGCGCTCCCGAGCCAGCAGTTTGTTCCTTGATTTATGGAGTTCCACAGACTTCTCGCCGCCCCCGGCTTTAGCCCAGACCAGCTTCTCCTTCAGGTCTCCGACAAGTCTCAGATAATGCTCTTTGTTCTCTTCGAACTCTTTGCCATTCACATCGATTTTACTCTCAATAGGCTCCATCATTCACCCTCCGTTTTCTTCATTTTCACCAAGACCATGCCGGTTTCCACCTGGTCTCCCATTTTAAACCCGCAGCCCTCTACTTCGCCGGCATACGGTGCTTTGATCTGATATTCCATCTTCATTGCCTCAATGGTAAGAAGGGTCTGGCCACCTTCGACCATCATCCCCTCTTCGACATCCACCTTCACAATTTTACCCGATATCGGGGAGGTTATTTCCGGCGATAGGGCATCATAGCTTCCCGTCTTCTTTTTCCGGCCTTCGGCTCTTGTGAATTTAAACACTTCTCCATCGAAAAATATATGGCGCTGGCTGCCCTCCGAGACCATGGAAAGTTTAACAGGGTTCCCATTGATTTTTAGAATGAAATGTCCCGGCTTAACCTCCTTCGATGTGACCGCAAAGGCCGCGTCTTCAACCTCAACTTTGTACCCATCACCGTCTTTCTTTATCCAGACAGGATAGGATTTGCCAGCATATTCATATTGGAATTCCATCTCACTCCCTCAATGGTCAATCCTCCACGGGCCAGCGCTCTTCCAGGGAGAGTGAACATCATGGCCCTTCATGCTCGCCTCTGCCCGTTCACCGACCGACGTCTTGCCGATATCGTCGATGGCGGCCGCAATCAACACCTCGACGGGCAGCTCCGTGGACATTGTCCAGTCCTTGAAATACGTATCAATGAAGTGCGTATCGACGTCCCCGTCCTTAAAATGCTCGTTCTCGATTATGGCTCTGAGGAACGGCACGTTCGTGGTAACGCCGAGCGTGATGTAATTAGATAAGGACCAGTGCATCTTCCTTATCGCTTCTTGCCTGTTTTCCGCATGAACGATAAGCTTGGCCAGCATAGGATCATAATACGGCGTTATCTCCAACCCCTCTTTCACACCCGTGTCATGCCGAATGTTCACCCCGTTCGGAACGTCTACCGTCGTAAGTTTGCCAGTAGAAGGTATGAACCCTTTCTCTGGATCTTCCGCATAGATGCGGCATTCTATTGCATGACCGTGTCGGTGTATGCTGCTTTGATCCAATGACAAATTCTCGCCAGCCGCAATCTTCAGCTGCCATTTCACTATGTCTACGCCAGTGGTCATTTCGGTAATGGCATGCTCCACCTGAAGGCGCGTGTTCATCTCAAGAAAATAGAAATTCCCGTCTTTGTCGAGCATGAACTCCACAGTGCCGGCATTCGTATACCCAATGGTTTCCGCGGCTTTTACAGCAGCCAACCCCATTCTTTTTCTCAACTCATCGTCAAGGGCAACCGACGGCGTCTCCTCGATGACCTTTTGATGCCGCCTCTGAATCGAACATTCCCTTTCGAAGAGGTGTATTGTCTTTCCGTGTTCGTCCGCTAGAATCTGAAATTCTATGTGCCTTGGTTTCTCGAGATACTTCTCCATGAGCAATTCATCGTTCCCGAACGATGACTGGGCTTCTCTGCGGGCGGATTCTATGGCACCGTTTAATTCATCATGATTCGCTACAATTTTCATGCCTTTTCCTCCGCCTCCGGCAGCGGCCTTGATCAGCACCGGAAAACCAACCCTTTTGCACGCCTCTTCGATGGTCTCGCTTTCCTCGCCAGTGAATCCGGGAATCACAGGAACACCTGCGCTTTTCATGGTTTTCTTCGCCTGGATTTTATCGCCCATGCTTCGTATGACCTCTGAGCTAGGCCCGATGAATTTCAAACCAGCTTTGGAGCAGGCGGATGCAAACTCAGCGTTTTCAGACAGAAAACCGTAGCCGGGATGCACAGCATCAGCGTCGCAGTCCTTGGCTATACCGATAATCTTGGGTATGTTGAGATAGCTTTCTGAAGGAGTTGGGTCTCCCAGAGAATGTGCCTCGTCAGCCACCTGGACGTGTAAGGAGTCCTCGTCAACATCCGAATAAATGGCGGCGGTCTGAATACCCATTTCCTGGCATGCTTTGATTATGCGGACGGCAATCTCGCCCCTGTTTGCCACCAGCACCCGTTCAATCCTCATCGCCCCTCCTCCATGCTGGCGTTCTTTTTTCCAGAAAGGCACCGACCCCTTCTTTCCCCTCATTAGAAGCCCGGGCATCGGCAATGGCCTCAATGCAATATCGTCTGAACGAATCCCTGTCCATCAAAGCATATGTGCGGGCCAATTTTTTACATTCTTTAACCGCCCTTGGTCCGCCTGTCAATATCAAATTGACCAGCTCCTCAACCTCATCATCCAGTTTCTCGTCCGGAGCTACCCTATCCACAATACCCATTTCCTGTGCCTTTTCCGCGCTTATTCGCTCCCCGGAAGTAAAGAGTTGAACGGCCCTTTTCACCCCAATGCGCTCGATGACATAAGGCGATACCACACCCGGCAGAAGGCCCAATTTCACCTCGCTGAAGGCGAATCTTGCATTGTCACTTGCAATGGCAAAATCACACGCACACACCAGGCCGGCACCGCCGCCAAAGGCAGAACCGTTAACTTTGGCAATTGTCGGAATTGCGATATCATCAAGGGCAGCGAGCATATCGGAAAGTCTCCCCGCATCGGCTATGTTATCCTCCTTGGGATAATCGGCCATTTTCTTCATCCAGTTGAGGTCCGCACCCGCACAGAAGGAGCTTCCAGCGCCAGTAATAATTACCAGCCTGATTGAGTCACCTTTGTTAATTTTTAAAAAGCAATCCGTAAGTTCCAAAATGGTCTCATCGTCAAAGGGGTTGTGAATGTCCGGTCTGTTTAAAGTGACCGTTACGACTTCCTCGCCCTCTATGAGTATGTTCTCATAGTCTGATTCTCTGCTCAACCTAAGTACCCCCAGTCCCTTTTTCGACACAATGAAGGGGGTTAAATAAGTTACTGTATGTAGTTCGACAAATGTCTAACTTATCCTGTAACCGCGTGCACTCATCTGGTTGGCTGGAAAGAAGGCCTTAGCGGTAGCCGCGTGCACTCTTATCATATAAAAGAAAGCGCCGAGGGGGAGATTCTCACCATCGTGCCATTCGCTTCGCTCACGGCACTGGGTTCAAATCTCAATAAGAGAAACGCCGAGGGGGGGATTCGAACTCCCGCGGTGCGAACACCACCGGCTCTCAAGGCCGGCGCCTTAAACCGGGCTTAGCTACCTCGGCTCTCGGTTGTGAACGTTTGGGGATACACGCCAAGGTGCTCTCACAAAATATGCACGCAATCGTTTTCAGCATATTTTATTCGAACTACCTCAGCTTACTCTGTGGAAAATATGCACTTGGGTAAAACCTTTGCCCTTATAGAAAATCGAGCGAAATCTCGAAGCCGGCAACAGGATATCCCAATTCGAAATTCTCGATGACCTGGGGGCGATATTCGCCAAAGCTGCCGAGAATCCTTCCATCAACCAGGATTTCAGCAGCCCTTCCGGATATATATGCACCATCCTTTGTCGGAGTAAAATTGGTTTCGGCTCCAATATCCCTGATAACGCTCTGTATCAAGGACTTCATTTCTGTAAAGCTGGCTTTTGGGTGGATTGTAAGGCTAGCAAGATGGCGGATAGTGATATTTCCCTGAATCACGTCTCCAATCTCAAACACACTTTGAGGTAAGTCCCGGTGTTTATTTGCCTGGAGAATCCTGAACATACTCGGGATAAGCGAGACCCTGGCACAAGTCATGTCCTCCGATATGGGGTTGAGAATTTTCGCCACAGCCGGGCTCTCTGAGCGTAACATCATATCGAACTGGTCTCTCTCAGACGACAGGGTAAGGCACTTCACCTCTGTGTAGCCATAACCCACCATAATTTGCCTGACTTGATTAGAAAATTTTTCAGTTTCCATCTCCTTCCCGAAGGTAAGCTTGTTGGGGAGTACGGATTTGATGTTGCCATACCCGGCTCCAATGGCAATGTCCTCTATTATGTCCACGTTATGGATGATGTCGTTCCGATATGCTGGCACCGAAACATTTATCGCCTCTCCCTCCGGATCCGCACCGAATCCCATTTTCTCTAAGAATCCCACGATATCGGGAGTCTTATATTGTGTCCCAAGAAGAGCATTTACCTCCTTTGTTTGCAATTTTCTTTCTATCGGGCTCAGGTCTGGAAGCGTCAGGGTCTTATCAGGATACACAACCTTCACGGATTCCATTTTTCCGCCGCGTTCGGCCAACAACGTTACAATAATGTTTAAAGCAGAGTTGACGGCATTGAAATCCATTCCAGTCAGGTCGAGGAAAATGTCGTTGGTCGCCTCGGTGACCTGAGTCACGACTCCGTTGATGATTGGAGGGAAAGACAAGACCTGATCTTCGGAATCCAAGATAATGGGATACTTACTGGCGCCTTCCAACGTCCAGGCATATTCGCGCCCTTTCTCATGTTTTACCAATATCTCGGCCAAGTCCATATCATCATAATACCCCAGAGGAACGAATCTTATGCTCTGTGGCTTCACTGCTTTGTAGACGAAGGGCGGTTTGAGGGCCCGGAAGTCGTGAACCCCGATTGCCACCTTCTTCCTCTTTCGTCCGAGTGTGATATGCAGTTTCTCCTGGACCTCCATAAGCGATTTGATGAGTTCATCGGTAATGCGTACGTCTCTGACCATTCCTGAAACAATATACGGCCTGACGTCGTTCACAGACGCGTCCACATTCAAAACAATGTCCGTTTGCCCGATATCGTACGAGGCTAGCCCCTTTTCCAGGCCAAGGAACCCCCTCAGCGCTCTGGCAACTCCTTCTATCGAATAGAGGTCGGGCCGATTAGGAAAGAACTCTACGTTAAGGACGTCGCCCTCCACACTGTCGATGTCCGACCCCATCATTGGTAACGTGGAGATTAATTCCTCCTTGGAGATTTCCTGGCCCATCAGCGAAACCAGGTCGTGGTAATCTATCGAGATTAGCGCCATCATATGCGGATACTAGGTAGGATATAAGATATTTTGCCTCTGCGATGCCTCCGAAAATTCCTTTAACACTTCGGCAATCAGGGTTACAAGAAAGTTGGAGGAATGCCTGATGAGGGTTGCGATGTATTATGCCAATAAGGACGTGAGATTGGAGGAGATGCCAGTACCGGAGATTGGCCCAGACGAACTGCTCATGAAGATAGAGGCCAGCGGGATATGCGGTTCCGATGTGATGGAGTGGTACAGAAAAGACAAAGTGCCTTTGGTTCTCGGGCACGAGGTGGCCGGGACCATCGAAGAGGTTGGGGACGGTGTCACAAAATTCGAGCCAGGTGATAGGGTGAGTGCCACACATCATGTACCATGCAACACCTGTCATTACTGTCTTATAGGCCATCACACGGCATGTGATACCCTTCAGAGAGGCACGCGCTTCCACCCCGGCGGCTTCGCGGAATATGTCCGTGTACCGGCGATAAACGTAGACAGGGGCGTGTTTCCTCTGCCCGACAGCGTATCCTTTGAGGAAGCTACGTTCGTGGAACCGCTTGCCTGTGCTCTGAGAGGTCAAATGCAGGCCAATATAAAACCAGGTCAAAGCGTCTTCGTGATTGGGTGCGGGATATCAGGGATACTGCACATCAATCTGGCAAAGGCTTTGGGAGCAGGTAGGATAATAGCCGCAGATACAATTCCTTATAGAATGGAAATGGCCAAACGATTTGGTGCAGATCATGTCCTGGATGCCGAGAAGGATAACATACCCGAGCGCATCCGGGAACTGAACGATGGCCTTTTGGCCGACCAGGTTATAATTTGCAGGGGCAAGTTCATTCCCCAGGGCATGTCCGCGTCCGAGATGGGCGGGACCGTACTATTCTTTGCAGGTGCCAAGGAAGGCCAGACCATACCGCAAACGGTAAATGAGATTTTCTGGAGAACAGAGATAACGCTCACCAGCGCTTATGCGGGCAGCCCGTCAGATTGTATAAACGCACTCAAGCTCATTCGTGATGAAAGAGTTAACGTAAAAGACATGATCACGCACAGGTTCCCGCTGGCCGAAGCAGGCAAAGGTTTCATGATGGTCAGCCGGCCCTGGGAACAGGACTCCATTAAAGTCATTGTAGAGCCGCAGAAATAATCATTTCTCAACAAGTTCGACCTCGGTGACTTGAACAAAGCCGCTCATTCCATCCCATTCGGTCACCGAATCAAGGATTTCCAGCCTCTTTGAGAAGTTGGGCCCGTCCAGAACCAGCGTTTCGAACTCCCCCCCCTCACCGCTGATGTTGATGCCGTATGTTTCGGCGATGACCTCAAGTTCCGCGAGGGCGTCGGCGTCTAACATCCGACCAAGCCAGTCCGTACTCAGTCCCTCGGCATAGACCCCGACAAACATGATGCGGAAACCTGCCGACATCATTTCTTCGAGTATGCCCTTTTGCTCCAGGTGCCACAATGGATTGTGACAGGTCAAACCCAACTCCTGGCAGATAGTTTCAATGCGCGACCTCTGGTAATTGGACGCAATCGCACCGGTCAACACCCCGTCGACATCCAGGGTAGCCAACACTTCTTTCAGATCCTCGAGTTCCTTTTCTTTTTCTCCCGCAGTCTCTTTCTTTATGAACTCAATTTCCATGGCCTCTGCCAGCATCGGCGTGAGATGGATGTTAGGCACATGAAACATGTAAGAATCGTCTACCTTTGGAAACAGGGAAACGAGATATTTCACATTCCATCCCCTTTGCTGGGCCAGATAAACCGCATAGGTAGAATCTTTACCGCCGGAGAACAGGGCTGCCACGTTCATTGCACGGTGATGTGCAGCCTCCGAGAAAAAGGTTTGGTTCGCATATAAATCCATATATTAATCAACCACTACTTTTATATAGAAGTTCTAACATAGCTGAAGCTTACCAACTAGTGTATTGGGAGGAATAATAATGATGGCTGGACAACAACAACCAATTATAGTATTAAGAGAAGGAACCGAGAGGACCAAGGGAAAGGGTGCACAGTACAACAACATTGCGGCTGCAAGGGCGGTCGCAGATGCAGTACGCTCCACTCTTGGCCCTAAGGGAATGGACAAGATGCTGGTCGACAGCATGGGAGATGTAGTCATAACCAATGACGGTGCAACCATTCTCAAGGAGATTGACATAGAGCATCCGGCTGCCAAGATGGTGGTCGAGCTTGCCAAGACCCAGGACAACGAGTGCGGTGACGGCACCACATCCACAGTGGTACTGGCGGGGGAGCTTCTGAAAAAGGCAGAGGATCTGATAGACCAGAACGTTCATCCTACCGTGATAGCCAACGGATATCGGTTGGCAGCCGCGGAGTCGGTCAGAATACTGAAATCACTCGGGGTAAAGGTCAATTCAAAGGACGAAAAGACCCTGAAGAACATCGCAGAGACAGCGATGACCGGAAAGAGCGTGGGTACACAGAAGGATCTCCTGGCCGAAGTCGCGGTCAGGGCTGTCAGGTCAGTGATGGAAAAGAGGGGCAGCAAGATGTACGTGGACATTGACAATATCAAGGTGGAAAAGAAGCACGGTGGTTCTGTGGCCGATACCCAACTCATTGAAGGCATAATTCTCGACAAGGAAAGGGTACACCCCAGAATGCCCACCTCTGTGAAAAATGGCAAGATTGCTTTGATAGATTCCGCACTCGAAATCAAGAAGACGGAGGTCGATGCAAAGATACAGATTACCGATCCGGGTCAATTACAGAAGTTCCTGGACGAAGAGGAGAAGACCTTGAAGAGCAAGGTCGACCAAATTAAGAAGTCCGGAGCCACCGTAGTGTTCTGTCAAAAGGGTGTCGACGACCTCGTGCAGCATTATCTGGCAAAAGCCAACATATTTACCATACGCAGGGTCAAGAAATCTGATATGGAGAAGCTCGCTAAGGCAACCGGTGCCAAGCTTGTAACCAACCTTGACGACCTAAAAACGAGCGACCTGGGAAAGGCAGGTATGGTTGAGGAGAGGAAGGTTTCAGACAGCGACATGACCTTTGTAACCGGTTGCAAGGACGCAAAAGCAGTCTCTATTCTCATCCGCGGTGGAACAGAGCATGTGGTGGATGAGGCAGATAGGGCTCTTCATGACGCGCTCAAGGTTACATCTGTAGCAATCGAGGATGGTCAGGCAATTCCTGGTGGGGGTTGTGCTGAGATAGAATTGTCACTGGCTCTAACCAAGTTCGGCTCTAAGGTCGGTGGCAGAGAGCAACTGGCTATTGAAGCGTTCGCAAAGGCCACTGAAATCATTCCATGGACACTCGCTGAAAATGCTGGCCTGGACTCAATCAACGTGCTGATAAAGTTGAGGAGCGAGCACGAGGGTAAAAAGAGGAAGGCGGCGGGAATCGACGTTTTCTCTGGTGCTGTCAAAGACATGAAGAAGGAGAACATCATCGAGCCCATGAGGGTCAAGACCCAGGCAATAGAGGCAGCCACGGAAGTCGCCAACATGATTCTGAGAATAGACGATGTGATAGCGGCCAAGAAGGGCGCTGGTCCACCACCCGGCGCGGGAGGCGGAATGCCGCCAGGCGGCATGGGTGGAATGGGCGGAATGGACTACTAAGCCAAGAAATATGGGTCGGCGCTTACCGACCCACCCTTTCATTATTGTAAATCGTGGGTGATCGCCATACACCGTACATGTGTCGTAACGCAAACCCGAAGCCCTTATGCTTCGGGAAACTAGGTGTATGGCTTATACAAGTAAACGTACGGCACCGCTCTATCTGACAACGAATCATAGTGAAAGAGCCAGCATCTATTGGGGCTGGTAGTTTACATCGATTCTTTTGCTTTTTTGATAGTGCCAGAAGTTTTCAAGGTTCGGACCTCTACCTTTAACTCATTGCCTTCCCCAACCTCTGTGATGCTGTTGAGGAGCTGAATGGCATTGTCCTTGTCCGTGTGTGTGCATCTGAGTATGCCTCTGTTGTCGTTGAAGGCGGTGAGCCAAGGGCGTCCCTCTTTTCGATTGTCAAGTTCCATCAGGCTTGCATATCTTTCCAATGCCTTGATGAATTCCCAGCGCTCAACCTTTCTCGGTGCATCTATCTCGAATACGATATATCGCTGCCTATACTCCTTCACTGCCATGTGAGACCACGGAGAAGATTATTCGACCATGTCTATGCCAGACGGTGCATCCTGCGCCGCATCGGCCCCGATGATTTGCTGTGACTTGACCCCGGTGATGACCAGCAGGAGTTGAACCTCTTTATCTATGGTGGGGTCCACGCTGCAGCCCCAGATGATGCGGGCGTTCGGGCTGATTTTCGAGCTGACCAGTTCGGCCGCCTGCTGCGCTTCCGATATCGTCATGTCGCTTCCGCCGACGATTCTCACCAACGCGCCTTTAGCATCAGTCAAGTCGATCTCGCCAAGCAAAGGCGAATCCAATGCTTCGTTGACGGACAGCTCCACACGCTCGCGGTCGTCGTCAGAGGCACCGATGCCTATCATCGCCACCCCTCCGTTCTCCATCACGGTCATGAGGTCGCTGTAGTCCAGGTTGACTAACCCGGGCTTGGTTATAACCTCGGTTATGCCCTTTATGGAGTTCATCAGAATTTCGTCCGCAACCTTAAAGGCGGCGTCAAGCGGGAGCCTCGGAACCAATTCGAGAAGTTTGTCGTTTTGTATGACTATCGTGGTGTCGCATTTGTTCTTCAATTTTAATAGGCCCTTCTGGGCGTTCTCGAACCTTATTCGCCCTTCCGCCCTGAAAGGCATGGTAACGACGCCCATCACAAGTGCGCCCAGTTCCTTTGCTATCTCGGCAACAACAGTAGCAGAGCCTGTGCCTGTTCCACCGCCCATTCCGGCGGTCACGAAAACGATGTGGGCGCCTTCGAGATAGGCCCTGATTTCTTCGTCGTTTTCCATTGCGGCCGATTCTCCAACTTCAGGCAGTGCACCCGCACCCAGGCCCTTCGTGGCCCTTCTCCCTACGAGCAGTTTCTTGGGAGCCTGCGTGTGCAAAAGATGTGTTGCATCAGTATTAAGGGCACATAATTGCGCGCCGGCCACACCCGCCTCTGTCAGTCGGGTTATGGTATTAGAACCGCCGCCACCGCAGCCGACGATTCTTACGTTGATCTTTAAAGTCTCAACGAGCTGTCTCAATTCCTCATCATCGGGCGATTCCTTCAGAATACCAGTGGATTTTTTGATTTCCTGCGCCTTTTGATGGTCATCATGCCTAGCCAAAGCCTCATCGATTATGGATTTCATTTACTTCACCCATCCCTATCAAATAAGTTGGGGGAGGATGGCATTTTATGTATTTAAAATTTAGGTTAGTAAATATTAAAAAGGAAATATTTCGTCTAGGGCATATTCTTCCCAGGGTCGAATTCCAAAGGCGATTTCAAGTTCTACGGGGGAGATTAAGGGCTTAGAAAAAAGTGCGTAATCGTCTACAGCCAGTCTCGGACACACGGTCGAGACCCAACAATCTAGACCAAAGGCGTCCAGTTTCTGCGGTGTAACCGAATTCATCTCCACGATAACCGCTTCCTTACCATAGCCTTCAAGCGTCTCCTTAATATCGAAAGTCGCCCTTTCCCGCCGCTGCCCGATTTTGGTTGAGAGGACGATGCCGAACCTCTTCGCGTTCTTGGCCAGCTCAATAATTCCGAATCTTTGCTTTAGAACTTTATTTTTTAACTCTTCGATTCTCCGAACCTCTCCTGTAACAGGGTCGGCGATGACGACGCCCTTTCCGGTTGCTATGGTGATGGCTAAAGGGTGGAAGTTGCCGGTTCCCACGTAAAGAAACACATCCACTTCATCGGCAACGGCTCTCGCACTGGAAGTGTTACACCCCAAGACCTGCCCAGCAGTAAATGTACGGCCGTCTCCCTTTCCAACGTGTACTTTTATACCGTTCTTTTCCAGAAATTCGATGACGTTCGATAATGTATGAATGTGCTGTGTCGTGGTTACGACGCCTACTTTTTCCGGTAAATTTGACAAAGCCAATTCCACAGCCGGTAGGGGGTCGGCAGAGGATCTGGTCTGTATGTAGAGTACAGATTTCTCAGTCTCGATGGACGGAATCGGCAGATGGCCAAAATGGACAATCAGGTCGGCGTCCGTCTGCGGAATGTCACATGCACCGTAACAAGGTTCTCCCGAGACGACAATTTTACATTTCGGAACCTGACTGGCGATTTCTGTGGCAACTTCCCTTCCTTTCCTTTTCAATCCTTCAGGAAACTGTAGAAGAACGCTATTGCACCCGTGCTGGCGGATGGCAGTCACCACCCTTGATATTTCGAAATCAAATTCTTCAGGCCTCAAGAACTCCCCTCAAGCACACCTTCCAGGTCCGCAAACAATCCATCAACAGATTTTTCGGTAACGTGAGGCATCATGACCAATCTCAAGCACTCGGGGTTCTTGGCCACCGACACATTCCAACCGAGCTTGTCCAACTCATACTGGATGCCCTTGGGGTCGGGCACATAGAAACAGACAATGTTCATCAACGGTTCCACAACCGGTTCGATGCCCAGTTTCTCACCCTTCCTCACCGCATATCTGGTCATATTCATGCATTCTTCGACAAGTTTATCGTATCCTTCTTCACCCAGGGACCGCATGGCAGCATAAGTGGCCGCCACTGCCGCACTGCATCGAGTGCCGGACAATGCCGCGGTCTGACCCACTGTACTCAGGTATGGCGCTTCTTTCCTGATATTCTTCATCCATTCTTCATCCCTGAGTAATAACGCACCAGACGGTATGGTAGACATCCCCATCTTGTGCGGGTCAACGGTCAA
>DAOVAY010000070.1 GCA_030670795.1 Methanobacteriota archaeon
AAACCAAGAAGGAGTATGATCAAGAGTGGTACGACATGATGCCCATATTCCTGCAACCGGATGATTATGAGAACAAGTCAAACTGGTTCATGGGGGGTTTCGGTTACTCCCTTCCACTAAACAGCAGATATTGGCCAGCGACATACGACTGGCTTGCCACACAAGACGTTGAGATTTATCCGTCAGAAGACAAGCCCGCATTCCTTAGTTGGTGGGACTATGGATTCGAGATAATCAATGAAGGGAAACACCCCACTGTCGCGGATAACTTCCTTGGCGGCCATCGCCTGGCCGGCAATTTCATTATGGCTCAAAGCGAGGAGGATGCAATAGGGCTTTTAATCACGGTGATATTAAAGGGTAACTGGCAAGGGCGGGTCAAGTACGGTGAAGAAGCCCGGTTCGACGATGAAGTCAAGGACATAATCACGAGCTACGGAATAAACTTAAACAAAGTTGAGGATATGCTTGCGAACCCGGCAAATTACATAGACACAATCAAGGCTCATCCTGAGATTTACGGACCCAGGGATGACGTCATCCAGAACGAGAATGCCAGGATACTGTCCATCAGGGGCCTTATCACAGAAACCCTTGAAGAAGAAGCTGTCGCATCAATGTACCATGATTTGAGAGAGCACACGGGCCATTCCATACGATATTTCGGCATCGACAGCCGTATGTTCCCGTTCTCTGCCCAAAGCACTGGGATTTTTTATGCTCCGGCCAAACTGTCCGATCACAGGATTAATCCCATTGGAAATCAGCCCTACGACTTCTGGGAGATAGTTGCAGTCGATGAATTCGGCGGCGAATATCCGCTGGACGACATCCCTATGGACGTTTCTCTGAATCCGGATAATCCGTATAAGATAAAATACAAAGATATGTTTTACAATTCTATGCTTTACAAGTGTTTTATAGGTTACAGTGCCGAGGACATCGGACAGGACCCTGAATCAGGAATACCAGGCCTGTTCGGTGAACGTGCTAGCGATCCGATATTGCCCGGTTGGAACATGACTCATTTCAGACTCGTTCACAGGACTGCCTATTGGAACCCCTACCCCGCCGAGGAAATACAAAATCACACGGACGCCTGGCAGGCCATGAATATTGATGATGCTCTTGCATACAAGGAAACGGGGGAAGGAATTTCCGACACGAGCGATAGGTCAAGTCTCTATCAGGGTGTAATGATGTTGAAGTACTATGATGGAGCCATCATCAGCGGCACAGTGACATTGGAGGACGGCACGCCCGTTCACGGTGCGAGAATAACGATTTCCGATGACTTCGGAATTCCGCATGATATGGTCTACACTGATGAGGATGGGAGCTATTCTGCCATAGCGCCTTTCGGCGATGTCACAATTACGACCTCGGTGGGAGCATTGAATCCAATGACATTAATAGGCCCGGAGATGAACATAACCAGCATGATTATCGAGGATTATCAGGCAATGCGTGAGAATGAAGACAGGGACAGCGATGGAAAGCCAGATTATCTCATAGA
This sequence comes from Methanobacteriota archaeon, assembly GCA_030670795.1. Lineage (GTDB taxonomy): Archaea > Thermoplasmatota > Thermoplasmata > SG8-5 > SG8-5 > SG8-5. The sequence continues at coordinate 1,517 of DAOVAY010000070.1, forward strand.
CCTAAATCCCATCATCGGCAGCGGTAATCTGTCGGGAACCGTGTTCTGGGACAAGGATGGAAACGATGAGATGAGCCCGGATGAGGAGTCGATATCAAACGCGGAATTACGGTTGAATAACAAGGACCTGAAGATGAATGCCATCGGCCAGACCAATGAGTCTGGCATGTTCGCGATGGAACTCCTCACACCGGGAACACACGATGTGGAGATATATCTCGCGGGTCGTCTGCTCGGGACGTTTGATGCAACGGTGACCAGCCAGGGATCGAATTCGGCTACATTTGGCGTTACTCCTACGACTCTCACCGGTAGAATAACCTACTCGGATGGCAGTCCTGCGTGGGGTGCAACGGTCACAGCACAGATACCTGGAGAGGACATTTTGTTAACCACCCAGACAGACGAAGGCGGAAATTTCACATTTGAAACACTCCTTTATGGTACATATAACTTCCAAGCAACCCTGGACGGGTACGCAAGTGCTATAACCAGAGGGGAAATTACCCAGGTGGGAAACAATACAATGGATCTGGGTATTTATCCTTCCTCTCACATAACCGGAACGGTGGCATTGGCTGATGGAACGCCTATACCGACGCTAAACCTCCGATTTACCGGACCAGTTGATACCCTTGCTCTTACCGACGAATACGGTAATTACTCTTTACACCTTGTCAATGGCCAATATGAATTAGTGTGCGAATACACAATCGGTTCAGAGAATTACATCTCGGTAATGGAGCTGGATGTCAACAGCGATGTTGAGATTGATGTTTCGCTTGCATCGGGTTCAAAAATTTACGGAACAGTCCAGTTGAGTTCCGGATTGACCGCCAGAAACGTAGAAGTGATATTCGAGAACGTCTCGACCGGTGCACAGCTCTCCGCACATACGAATAATCAAGGAATGTACACATTAACAATTCCCCAGGGCCAGTACCTCGTGCAGGTCTCGACCTTCCTGAATGAGGACCAATGGACATATTATTCGTCGGGAAGCTTTACATCCAGCTCCGCAGAGCTCGACATGACTCTATCACAAGCAGAACTTGTCCTGGGGACCATCAATTGGGACATGGAACAAATAGGTGCAGAAATGAGGGTTCCATTAGAGGATGCGACAATTAGTTTCATAGACACCTCTGATAATACATACTCGGCCCACACTGATCAAAATGGCTCATTCGGAGCAAGATTACGTCCAGATACCAATTACCAGGTATACATCTCAAAACCAGGATTCATAAGTAAATCCCTTGGCATAATGACTACGAAGGAATTGACCACTACCGGTATTCAGGAAACTCTTATAGCCCTCCCATTTCCTGTTTCCGGTACGATATTGATAGACGGACAACCGATAGAGAACCAGACCATAATGCTGGATTTCACAGGTGAAAGTACAGGGGCTCAAAGCCAATCGGTTCAGATTCACAGGGACGGGACTTATTCCTTAGAGCTCATGCCGGGTAAATACACGGCAACATTCACGCACAACACAGCGCCTGACGGCTCCACGGTGATACAGATAGCCGATGACTTGACCTTTTTTACGGATTTCTATACAGGCACTCCATTGATGTTAGACATGGAGGCAAGGAGACGAATGAGAACATACGTTTCAGTCCTCAGCCCGAGCCCGGTGGTTTCTAACGTCGCTTTCAAGGACGGCCCTGAGTCAAGAAATTTCGTTTGTGAGAACGGAAGTGGTGAATTTTACGTCATGCCCGGCACCTATGTGCTCGTTGCGAGCTATGCATTTAATGAAACCCTATGGGTGGGAATGGCATCGGTTAATTTATCACTTTCAAACAATACGGCGAGTGTGAGCATCGAGGACGGGTTCTCGCTACATGGTTTGCTTGCTTTCAAGGGAGACAAGAAGCCGTATCAACAGGTGGTATTCAGGGAAGTGGAAACAGGAGGGACGCTTTCCGTTTACTCAAATGAAGACGCAGAATATGAAATAGTCCTGGCACCCAACCGCACATATGTGATCACGGTAGACTTCATCGATTTTGACCCACAGAATGGCGCATATTATCGCTATTTCGCAAACTCGACAATTCTAATAAACGCGCAGACCACTCCGTCTTATCCGGTATCCCTGCAAAGAGAGGATTACTACACAAACGTGAGCGGGGAGGTGACCAGAAATGGCGTGGGTGCAGCCCTATCCGAGCTTGTGTTCCTCTCCGATTGGGGCAGCGCTGAGGTTGTTGCCGATGACCTCGGTCACTACTCTCTGCAATTACGGCCAGGTAATTACAGCGTATATGTGCACCATGAACCCTCGCATGACGTTTATTTGGGTCTGAGGGAGATGGGTGTTGACTATTCCTATGAGAATTTCACACTCACACAGGGGTATAAGATTTCCGGCACTACATATTACAACCTCAACCAACACCAACCGACCTTGCTGACCTTTGCTTCAATATCTACCAAGGTGAATACGAACTCCGATTCGAACGGCTTCTACCAGGTTTGGCTGCCCCCCGACACGTATAACGTGACAGGGGAGTGCGAGGCCGTGGACCATGGAATAAACGTGACATACGTGTTGAACGTCACGGTCAAATTAGAGCAGGATAAACTCATGAACCTCCCTATGTCCCTGGTACAAGAGGCTAGTATGGAGATTTTCTGGAACGATGCCCAAAGGAGAACGATTTACGCAGGTGAGAAAACCACTTACACTGTCAGAGTCACTAACACTGGTAACATGCTGGACACGTATGGAATTTTCATTTCAGGTAGATCCGCCGGTTGGAACACAACGTTCGACGAAGAGGAGGTCTTAACGACTGAGGCAACACTATACCCGGGAGCTTCGCAAAGCTTTGTGGTTAACATCGAAACACCAACTTACGCCAAGGTTTATGATGAACCGTTAACGTTCAAGGTTTCTTCACAAAGTCACCCCGGCCTCGAAGAGTTAGCCTACATGCCGCTGGACATCTGGCAGAATTATGGTGCCGACATTGAGCAATCTTACGAATCCCCCGTCTTCGACCACGGCGAGATAATCTGGGAGTTCCATGGCAAGAACACCGGAAATGGCGAAGACGTATATGATTATTATATTGCCAACAAGGAAGAGCTGTTGTCGAATGGTTGGACCGCAGAGCTGGGCGAGGTTCCAGAAGGTGTGTTGTTCTCCAACGACACCAGATTGTTGAACGTAACCGTGGTGCCCACCCAAGTTGAAAAAATCCCGATAATACTCAGGCCTACAGGGGATAGCCCGTCAAAATCTGCAACCGTTCTGATAGCAGGATATTCTCATGGCGATTCTTCAGTCTACACCACTGAGTATATCACATTGAGGTATCCGGAACTTGACGTGTATTCGGCCAACATCACGGTCGTCGGTGAGGGGATATACGAGCAACCCACGGGCAACCAGGCGGCAAATGCGGGAGTGATGGCCGTTACAGTTGCCGCAGCCCTAGTCCTATTCTACGTGGCCAGAAAGAAGAGGTGGTTGAGGTGAAGCTCAAGATAAAAGTCCTGTTAATCGCCCTGATGCTCGGATTCTGTGCCACCCAACTCGCTTATCCGACACTTGCCGACGGGAACGTAACCGACATCAAGCTACATCTCACGGGTGCAGAGGTTCTCGGCACTCAAAAACATGGCCTTTACTCGGGTACGCTCGTGGACCCGCTGAACAGACAATGGAAATACGAGGTCTATGTCACGGCCGAGAACGTCACCGGGGCATTGCCTCTCGAGGCTGCTCCGACCACCGGAAACCTGACCGCCACCAACAAAACCTTTGCCTTTGACGTTACCGCGCCAGTCATACCCGGCGAACTCACGATTCACGTCAACATATCCTCGGCAGACGGCAACCTCTGGTACGAGAAGACCGAAATAATCGACGTGGTATCGCCCGTCATCATCAGCACAACCATAATTAACGAATCCAACATAGACGTGAAAAATGCCACGGTCAAGTTCTACATTGATGATGAAGAAATAGACAGCCAGACGATAGGCGCTATACCCGGGGGGCAATCCATAGACGTGAGCGCCGAATGGATTACCGCAGAAAAATCGCCCGGCTGGCACAGCTCCCGGATTGAAGTGGACATCAATGCGGACGGCGTCATAGACCAGACCCTCGGCGATAGAGTTATTACAGACACATTCTATGTCGAGGGCGGCACATCCTGGGTGCTGTGGCTCATCATACTCCTCGGATTGGTAGTTCTACTGTTGGGCATCAGGTCCATCTCCAAGCGGAAGTTGAAGTAATCTCACTTTCCGTGGATTTTACTAATAATTTAACACGGTCCAGACAGTGTCTGCCGTGACAAATATCCAGAAACCTTCCCCACGGGAAATTGTCTCAGCACCACCAGGTGTTGCTATACCGTAAGGTTGGTTATAATCAAATATACACAATGAACCTGGGACGTAGGTCGGGCAATTAACAATGAGATCTATCTCTATCTCCAGAGTAGTCTTCGAGTTTTCAGCATAGGGGTAGGCTACGCAATTCCACCCGGCTTTTAATAGGAAGGCAAGATCTGTAACCTGGCCTGCCTGACACCATCTATCGTTGGCGTTGACCTGAGCCCAGAATGCCTCGCCTTGATATATATCTGTTAGAGTGTTCAGTGATGGAGGCCAAGACGGATCCCAGTGCAGCCATACACCGTCTCTGTATAACATTACATGGCCGACGTTAGGAATAAGGCTCTGAAGCACATATTCCACGGAAGTATTGTTCATCTTCAAGGAACAGCCCAAGAACCACCAGTGACTTGGGTTTGCCGCAAAAGACAGAGTCATCTGATACTTCCCGGCCTGGATTAATGTCCTTGTTTCATGACCGGCAAGGTCAAAGGTCCTTATTTGGAAGAAATAGGTCCCCGGATTATCTTTACCCCAAGTTGGGGCTGTGTAGCTGGTGTTAAGACCAACATCCGCACGAAGGCTGTAAGTGTCTCCGGTCGGGTCCCAGAAACTCGCCCTGTACCAAACCTCATAACGGTCGATATCTGAAGATAATGAATCATTCCAATATATGGTCAAATCATTGGTGCCGCTGAATCCCGCATATTCATCGGTCGCCGGTTGCGGCGGCGTGGAATCAATAGTAAAGTTGGCCTGGCTGTCATCTTGATCTGTCTGAAAGAATGTGTCTTCAACAATAACTCTAACCCTGACTTGGTTGGAATCGATGCTGGGGACAGGGTTCCAGTTGAAAGAGCAGGGATTGGAGGGGAAACCGGTCATTCCTGTAACAATAGCATTCGGGAATGTTAATCCACCGTCAGTCGAGTAGTAGAGGTCCACCATAAGGTCAGTTATGGGATCAAAAGTATCGCTCATATTCCACCATATATACTTTGAACTGCCACCCATCCACACTTCCCCACCGTCCGGTGAAGACAGGTCTACCATCGGTGGTGTTCCTGTCCAAGCAATGACATGGAAATCTACAGATTCAAAACCACCCCAATTATTGAGTGTATCCCTAGCACGGACATAGAGAGTGTGTATTCCCGGAGAAAGTGACATGGTGTTGTGGTCGATGTGAGCGCTTTCCAGAGCGGAATCGAATACATCAACCGGAGCCATGTCACCGATGAGTTCGGCAGGCGAAGTTCCGTCTATGTAATACTCTACCTGTTCTATATCTGAATTACCTCTGTATCTGTCATCGGCAATCGCGGTTAAGTTTAACGGATTTCCTCTCAATACCGGTATCGGCGAAGGTTTAACACTCCCCGCCCAGATAACCGGGCCTTCGTCGTCGCCGCCAGCGTTCTGAACGGTGAAATTTGCATCGGAAATATCGAAAGATTGAAGAACTGCACCGTAACCCAAAACCTTGACCCGATAGAATTCTCCGTTGGGAAAGTCCAATCCTGGTCCATATGTTCCTGAGGTTGTCGTATCCCAGTCATAAAATGTGGAAGCACCCGGAAGGCCCGTGGCTTCGACCACATAAGACTGACCGCCATCCCGACTTATCTGAATGTCAACGCTGTTGGCCTTGGCTACAGTCCAATCGATACGGTATGTTCCTGATACTGTTTCACCGCCATTCGGGTCTAAAACTTGTAAGTCTGGGTGGTCCTCGCCCAAGAGCCATATCAGGCTTCTGTCAAGAATTAGCGACCGGTTTTCGTCCACGTCCACGCCGAATACGTGTCCCGGCATTCCGAATGTTCCATCTTCTTGTATCATGACATGTGAGAAAGCCTCATAAACTACCTTGAAACTCGCGCTATCGTAGGCTATTGCTGCTGCATTGCCACTACCAGCGTGAGCACTGTAATCCCATGGCGGTGGGATGTCTCCTCCCTGGTCATTTGTTATGTCGTCCGGCCAGAACCTGGTTGCTCCGTATATGTCTTGTTCCAGATCAATTCCGAACGGGCCCAGGCCATTGCTGATAGGATGAGTGGTGGCAATTATTTGAAATGGTACGCCTTCGTTTCCACCACCACCGTCAGCATCGTCGCGCTCATAAGTGGAACGGAGATAGGTCTGATACCAAATATTGTCCACATCGGTCCCCGGGCCGTCTATACCATAATCTGTCATGTCCCAACCTATGTCCTGACCGGTTGTAAACCATAATTGTTTACCTGGCTGGTTCATCCAGGTTTCTAAAATTGCTCTCTCATCGGTCCCCAGTTGCGGATAGCCTTCTCCGACGTCCCATAATACCACCTTTGCAGTGTTCAGGGCCGCTACCGACGGAAGATTATGCTTTACGGTTTCCCAGACGGTATATGTCCAGTTGTAATTTTCAAGGGAGAGTTTCCAGTCATTCATTTGTAACTCGCTGGATTCTCTATCACTGTGCTCCAGAACTACAAATACGTCCGGATTATCAACGGTTGTAAACCCATAATGTTCTCCACCGTTGTCATCAAGAGTTGTCACTCCTCCGATGCTGGTCGACTCGACATCGAAATAATATTGTGTGAAGCCAGTGAGACCTGTAATTACAACAGAATGCGAAAGAACCATGTCACCGTTTAAAGGTGTAGAAGAACCCAATGCTACTGTGTCTCCATAGTACACCT
>DAOVAY010000077.1 GCA_030670795.1 Methanobacteriota archaeon
CGGAGATACCGCCAGGACATGTCAACGAGCAGCTCCTTCCCTATCGGAGAGGGATAATACTGGGTCGCATCCGTCACCCATGTGTGAAAGTGCAGTAGAATAGGAAGATCAAGCCATCTCGACGAGAACATGGCCTTGAGCGCCATGAACGCGACCCCGTGATTGTGTAAAATCTCAATATCGTTTTCGACAATCAACCTCTTGACTTTCATGGAGGGCGGGAATGCCATCCTGTAATCCGGATATGGACCGAATGTGCCGGCCCTGAAATAGAACGTGTGGTCGTCTAAAGGAGCTTGGCCTGTTTTATCTTCCGGCGCGAATAAAAACACATCATGACCAAGTGTCTCAAGGCTGTTTTTGAAGCTCATTATCGAGGTTACGATACCGTCCCTTGTGGGCAGCCAAGTGTCGGTGAACATTCCTATTTTCATCTCGGCTTCTCCACAATTTTCCTCAGTTTGTTCACAGCTTCTTCCGGATTGGTAGCCAGCAATCGTATCATGGGCTCTTTCCCCTTCGCGCCAAGGTCGTATACAATGTCAGCGGAACCGAAATCCTGTAACGCCCTGGCTGTGCCCCATTCCACGGAGCTTGCCTGGTCCGGCTCATGCTCCCTGTCAAAAGTGGCAACCTTGAAACCCACATCTCCGGCAATATCCAGGGTCTTCTCCGAATACCTCAGGTTGAGCGCACAACGCAGATTCGGGTCATGCTTCACCGCCGCCATCACAACACGGCCGATATGCGATTTCCTGCCGAAGACGGGCAGGCCCATTGTGACAATCCGACTCCCTTTCAAGACCAAACGAGAATCCAGAGAGCAGACGTCTTCAGGTGATTCGGCTCCCTCCAAGGCATAGGCGATGTTGTTCCCGACCTCCGCGACCATCTCCGGGGGGAGAATTGAACCAATTTCAGAAGCCGCTTTCTGAACCGCGAGCCAGACGTTTCTTTGCCCCTCGGACAGATGTTCTGAAAATGCAATGTGCTTCGGCTCCTTATGTACAGAAAATTCCAGCGCACGTGCCATGTCCAGTTTGGCGCGCTTCACGGCTTCGACAATCCCGAAATCCAAAGCCAGATAACCGGCGATGAGTGCCGAAAAAGTGCAGCCGGTGCCCCTGACATCTCCCCTTAATTCTGTACCGGCCAGCACGTGAAAATCCCCATCGACATAGAGCACGTCGCTGCCCCTTTCAGACTCGAAATGCCCGCCCTTCACTAGCACCACCTTCGGACCCATGTCGGCAATGACCGGACATGCTTTCTTGGCGGTTTCCACGTCCGTGACCTTCTGCCCGGTTAAAACTGAAGTCTCGTACGCGTTGGGCATCACCAGCGTCGCCCTGGGGAAAAGCAGTTCCTCGTACGCGGCGAGCATTTCATCGTTTACTACGTTAAAGCCGGTGCTCGTTCGAATGACAGGGTCCACGACCAATGGGATGTCAGGCAGCTTTCTCGCCAGAAGTTCAATATTTTCAACGCTTCCCAGCAAGCCGACCTTTACGGCCCCGGGAGCTGCTTCGCCTAAAGCTGCGTCTATCTGCCGCCCTATTATCCCTGCCGAAACCGGCTCGAGCGCGGCGAAACTCCCGCTGTTCTGAACGGTGAGCGCGCTGGCAACCGGGAAACAGCCCACGCCCAGGAACTCCAACGCCCTCATGTCGGCGGATAATCCGGCACCGCCCGACGGGTCGAGGCCAGCAATGCAGAGAACGAAAGCCATGATAGGACATTGATTTTTTATTATTTAATATTCTCCAGATTATGAAGGAGCGGAAATATCCCGGCCAGTCTGTAATCCGGAAAAAAACCTATTTATTCTGTAACCTCTGTCTGTAAAATATGGGCGCGTGCTTCTTGTCGTCCATCTTGTAGAAATAGGCGATGTAAATCACGATTGATACGACATAAAGGACCGTCGAAATGTAGAATGGAAGCCTCAACGTGGGGTCCATGTCCCAGATGAATCCGCCGATGAAGATGCCTACGGCGTGCGGGACCATCCAGGAAAATGCAACCGCACTCAGGGCAGTAGCCCTGATCTCCCTAGTGATATTACCCATCATGAAGGACGTCATTATCGGACCCGGCACGTTCATCATGGCCGCCCTGAAGATGAAGAGGAACACTACTATGGAAAGCCACGGTGTGAATGGCATCGATATCATTGCACATATCGCCGAGAGGTGAAACAGCGTGGTGGTAAGCACGGTTCCCCGTTTCTCGGCCAGTCTGGGCAAGTAAATTGTCATCATGACCATGATATACGCAAGCAAAGCGAATATTATGCCGATACTTTCAATCTCCAATTCGAACCTCAACTTGAAATATATAGGGAAATAGGGAACGAGCAAACCCGCACCCAGTCCTGTAAAGGCCGTGGGAATGGCAAACTTGATTATGAGCGGCCATGCCTTTCTGGTGTCGATTTCGGCTTCCTTTTCCGCCCTCCTTGGCTTATCCTTCTTCAGCTGATAGATCAGGAACATGCCCACGAACATCATTATGAGGGCCAGCATGAATATCATTCTGTAAGCGTTTGCGGGTTGGAATCTGAACTGGGACATGAACAACAGCGGAATGAAACCGCCGACGAGGGTTATGCTGCCGGAGCCCAGATGGCCCATCATCGAGTTGAGGCTGAAGAGGTAACTTCGCCTCTTTGAATTGGTCTTTTCGGCGAGAAGGGCGCTGTAGGCCGGCCCCCAGAACCCGCTGCCGACCCCCATCAATACAGCAGCTACGAAAAAGAGGTTCACGGATTCGGAAAATGCGAAAATCATTATTCCGGCCGTGCCGAAGGACGCGGCAAAGAGCAACATCCTTCTCCTGCTGAACCTGTCCGCCAGGAAACCGCTGCAGAGAAGTACTATCACATGGCTGATCTCCATGACGAGGGCCAGAGTCCCGAAGAGCACGTTGGAGTAACCTAGCACGTTCAGGTAAAGCACGAGTACAAAACCGTTGAGAGCGTAACTCAGATGTTCAACCTGACCGGCCATTATCATGTATTTGGCGTCTCTACGGAAACCGCGATATTTTCCGATGAATCCTCCTTTTTTCTTCGCCATCTCATCGGCCAGTATGCCGAAATAAATGATATAGTTATTGTTTTTCAGGGATATCTTTTTATCACATTCTCCCATACTCGAAACCCAGTGACCCCATGGTTACAATCGAGGAGCAGATAAAGGAAATCGAGGAGGAGATTCAGAAAACCCCATACAACAAGTCCACGCAGCATCACATAGGAAAACTGAAGGCCAAACTTGCCCGTTTGAAGGACGAAGTTGAAAAACGAAGGGCGGCCAGCGGCGGGGGTAAATCCTACGGTGTGAAGAAATCGGGCAATGCCACTGTTTCCATTGTTGGTTTTCCATCGGTAGGTAAATCGACCCTTCTCAACATGATAACTGACGCAACAAGCGAGGTCGGGAGATATGATTTCACTACACTGAACGTCGTCCCAGGGATAATGGAGTACAAAGGCGCGAAGATTCAAATACTGGACTTACCTGGAATCATCAAAGGTGCGTCCAAGGGGAAGGGAAGAGGTCGCGAGGTCATCGCCGCTGCTCGCAGTGCCGATTTAATAATTCTCATGGTGGATGTTTTCAGATATGACCTGCACGTCATACTGGCCGAACTGAGGAAAGCGGGATTGCGCCTGAACGAAAGGCCGGTCGACATACGGATTTTCAAAACCCTTAGGGGCGGGCTGAACGTCAGCACCACGGTCGAACTGACCAAGATAGACGAGGAAATGGTGAAAGGAGTTGTATCGTCTTACGGCATCGTCAACGCCGACATCGTTCTCAGGGAGGACATTAACGAGGACCAGCTCATCGATTATCTCTCCGGAAATAAGGTGTACGTGGACGCCATCCTGATCCTGAACAAGATCGATCTTTTTCCGCAGGATATGTTGGACAAGATCATAGAATCACTGGAGGGCTGGAACGTATTCCCGATGTCGGCCCAGGAAAACCTGTACATCGACCGCTTCAAGGAGGCGATTTTCGAAACGTGCAATTTCATCAGGGTCTTCCTGAAACCGCAGGGCCAGGACGCCGACCTCGTGGAACCGCTGGTCATAAAGGAAAGCTCCACCGTCGGAATTGTCTGCGATTATTTGCACCGTGATTTCAGGGAAAAATTCCGCTATGCAAAGGTCTGGGGGCCGTCCGGCAAGTTCCCTGGCCAGAAGGTCGGAATAGGCCATGTTTTGAAGGACGAGGACCTGTTGAGCGTCGTGGTCAGGCGGTAGGGCTTTCCGCAAAGATTTAAATGTAAAAATCGATTGCCAACCCAACATTGCAATACCCCTTGGTGAACAAGTTCACCTGCGGACACTGGACGAAAAATGTCATTAATTTTAAATAACCGTTTCTCGTCCGTGCCTTGACGAGCAAGCTCGTCTTCGCGCTAGACCTTACGTTATATAATAAAATACTAAATATCACTAACGGTCTGCGTCTTGATGACCTTTGGTCATCTTCGATTGCCACTGTGGCTTAGAGGTAGGCTGCTGCACTTCCGTGCACCCGCCCTCTAAATAGCGACGCCTTGGTATGTGGTTGAAAGGCCAAAACCCAAACAGGCGTAGGTCGAGGGTTCAATTCCCTCCAGTGGCTTCAACTTTTTAACGTTATAATGTGAATTAGAGAATAATATACTGGCTCGACGATTTTTACAATTTTCATCATTAACGTCATTATAACTTTTCGTGTTATTAATCCATAAGGTAGTAAGCCCCTTTATCAAGACCAGATCCCTCAGAAAATAGGTACAAAATATGCGGGTTTTGTAGAAAACTCGCAATCCTTTCTTTTTATTTTCTAATTAATAATAATCGGACGTAAGGGAAAATGATTCCCAACATACTGGCTCATCTTGTAGTTCACGAGTGAATTAAATGTTTATTCTTGTCCCCCTTTTTTCTTTTTTTAACGACATCAATCCCTTCTAATTAAATAGGCTACTCCAATTACATCAAGGACAATGACTATTATCAATATTATCCACCAATAATCAGCAAGCCAACTTTTTTGATCTGTAGGTGGGATTCCATTGTTATCTGTGCTATCAGGAAGCTCGTAAACAACATCAATGTTAGTGGAGGTCACATGTCCAACAACATCTGTTGCCCTAGCATAGATGGTGTTCGGCCCCAAATCCAGGGTTAGGTTACCTTGCCAAGAAGATGTTCCATTGCACACAAACCAACTCACACCATCCATACTCAATTCTACTTCACTTATTCCAAAATTATCAGATGCTAATCCATAAACTGTAAGATTTGATGAAGAAAGATTTGCCCCATCTGCTGGATCCATAATGGAAATTGATGGAAGTACCAAATCAAGACCTATAGTCAAGTTGGTGATGTTCGTATTGTTGGCAAAGTCTGTTGCCCTGGCATAATACATATTTAGGCCCGGATCAAGAGAGATGTTTCCACTCCAGGCTATGGTTCCATTACAAGCAGTCCAGTTTATTTCACCTTTGCTTATTTCAACACTCTTGATTCCAATATTGTCCGAAGCTATGCCAGAGACCTCGATAAACGGATATGAAAAAAGCTCATCTTCTGAAGGTGACATGAAATTTATTGTAGGGGATTCAATATCCACAGTAACAGTGATACTTGTAATATTTGTGTTTCCTGCATTATCAGTGGCTCGTACATAAATCCTATTTACGCCAACTTCCAAATCAATGGTATACGACCAAGAGTCTGTGCCTGTACAGTTAACCCAAGATTGATTATCAGTGCTAATCTCAACTTTATTAATTCCCCACTCGTCATTTGAAGAACCAACTATAATAACATTTGTGGATGATATGTTAGATCCATCCACTGGGGAGAAAATCTCGATTTCTGGAGATATAATGTCCACTATAATATTGACAGTATTAATTGCAGTATTGTTGAAAGTGTCGGTTGCTCTAGCATATATCGTGTTCAGACCAGCATTCAAAGTCACATTCGCATACCAGGTTTCTGTACCATTGCAGAGAACCCAGTTATTTTGGTCAAGACTGATCTCTACTTTCTCAAGTCCAAAATTATCTGATGCTGTGCCAGAAACATTTAAGTTGAAATCTACAAAGTCATTGTTATTTGGAGTTAGAATCTGAATATTTGGCGCCAACGATTCAAGCCCATCCCATCGATAAAATATATCAAGTGGTGTATCATTTGCCCATCTTCCTCCTACAACATAAGCATCAGAATTCAATGTAACCATTGCAGAATTTTTACTCCTCCAATCCCAGGTAGGATTTGGACCCATAAACCAATGGTCCAATGCTGGAATGTATGCTTCTGAACGTCGAATATTTGATTCATAACTCAATAATACTATGTGCTCAGATGTGACTGTAGCAGCATGAGCTGGAAAATTAGTGGAATTTACAAAAGACCAATTATTTGTTACAGGGTCATATCTTTCAACGGTTTTCATTATGGGGTATGGTGGGGAATCAGTATAATTTTTTCCACCTATAACATAAATGCATCCCCCATATGAAACGACTGCAGGAGAATTTCGACCAATATTCAAAGGTGCTATTTCCCACCATGTATCGTTTGTTAAGGAATATGCCTCGACAGTGGTTATAGATGTCCATGGGTCCCCAGATATCCAACCCCCAACAACATAAAGAATATTGTTTAATGCAGTAACTGAGACATCTATTCTGTTGACAATTGAATCTGTAACATCATGAAAGGTGTTCGTTGATATATTGTAATATTTAGCATCATGCCATCCTTGTACGAAATATATTCTGTCCCCAATTATTGCACTGCCACCCCTGTATGAGACAGAGGATAATCCTTTGACCCACCATGTGTCATTGGCTGGGCTATAAACTTGTACATATCCCCCCCCAAGATGGTATATTTCACTGTTATAAACCTCGGCATAACCAACTGCGGGATATTGTAATGGAGGTAATGCTTCCCATTGCCAGCCTGTAGTTGAACTAGCAGAAGGAATAAATATGATAATTCCAAATCCACTCGAAATGAGTAATATTATAGTTATCACACCAACCTTTTTTTTCATTATTACCAAAATCACTAAGTTTCACTGGTTTAAATAATTATCTTTTTAAAGGTATTATTAGCTTATATTAATCCATACCGCTTGTATCGATTTTTAATATATTTTAAGGTTAGCCAGATTACAATAATATTAATGATGATAATTAATGGTAGACATAATGTATAAAACTCTGTTTCGGTCATCGCAAGTGTCCCAAAGAGTGCCATTGGTAAGGACATAAACATTACTTCTGCAATCAAAATCATTACAATGGCAAAGATTT
>DAOVAY010000087.1 GCA_030670795.1 Methanobacteriota archaeon
TCCTTCTTTTATGGATATAAATGGCAGTATCGTAAGTGCCGGGTATCGTACCGTCAGGGACCACCATTGTCGCATTGAACCTGAAGGTATCCTTGCCCGATATATTCACCTGAGTCGGTAGTGGGGTTGTCCCGTCCTCCATAAACAAATCTATGTGCGGCTCGGTGGGTAATAGATAGGCCAGTTCATAAAACTCGCATTTTATGTACCAGGTCACATCCTCAGAGTATGCTTTTGATGGTCTTACCCAAACAAGCAGGCCGTCATGTGTTCTGTTTGCAGGGTCGTAGATGCACGCCTCCAATCCACCCTCATTCCCATGCAGGGTCTGTTCAGAGAAAAATGCAGACATCCTGTCCCGTTCATGGAAACCCATGGCACCTAGGAAATGATCTGGACTAATCTCACCGTCGAAGAGGCCGCTCACGCCGTCATCCCAACGATCCGTCCAGTCGAAAAGTTCAAGATAATGTCTCATCTCTGTTTCAGAATGAGCTCGGGAAGCCGTAACCTTAAGAAGGCCAGCATTTTCCCATATGGTGGAATTCAAAGGCAGAATCATATTTCCATCTGTGTCATAAACTCCCGTAGAATTTACAATAGTCCAACTGCTACTTCTTGTTTCCTCTGTGGTCTGGACAGTATAGATAGCTTCACCTGTCTTGCCCATAACGCCTGCGAATATCCTGGCAGTGACATCGTAGGGTTCGTAGTTCTCAATGGTAAATTGTTCCCTCATATGTTCCGGCTTGGTTTCCGAGTTATAGAGTTTTACAAAGTAATCGTAAGCTGTGCCCTTGTAGTCACCCGGTACCCAGTTGGGTGGGGATACCTGAATCCCACTCAGTTCGGCGGCCAGTCTTGTAGACCTGTCCGCATTAACGTAGCCCGCACCTTGTGCCAGGGGGTCATAGTTTATATTGTCCGCACCAGACATCAACAATGAACGGGCTGTGTCCACATCAGGATGTCCCGTGTGGGTTTTGTTATACGCGTCGTAAACCAACGCCAGCACACCCGATGCACTGACCCCGGCCAATCCTACGCCACCGAGCGTTGTCAAACTACTGTATTGATTTATGGGGCGAGAAGCCAACGCGAAGTACCCTGTAGCTATCACATCAGGCTTAGGATGTCCGGCCATAGTTGGACCTCTGGCAGAACTCGGATATATGTCCCCATAGGCTAAATTGGGGCCCCCATCATAAAGTTTTTTAGTGGTTTTCCTGTATGTATGCCTATAGGAGAAGTCTATCCCTGTGCCTACTGTTATCACCGCGGGTGAGGCCCCGGGGGCGTTAACAGTGCCATACCCATACCCAAACTCTTTACTCCCACTACTAACTTTGGCGCCTGAAGACGCCACAAATGCAGTACTACCGTCCCCATACACATAAGTCAGCCAATCTAGGAACTTCGAATAGAAATCCCAACCGCTATCGTACACCTCGATGCTCGTGTCCGAGCTCACAATTTGAGCTTCGTCACCCGTACCGGGCACGCCGTCGTAACCGTCCACTGCAAAGTACCAGGCATCAAACAAAGTATCTCTAACAGGAATTATCGTGGCGTTCGGTGCGATTCCCACAGATAGTGCGCGTTTTTCCGGGTCTCTTGAAAAGGGCTGTTTTCCCTGGCCAACGAGGGCTGACGTATATTGAGTTCCTTTAACAGACCCCTCTTTAAACTCGCCGTAGAAACAGACCAATTCACCGTTTTTAGGTATCCTGTTGTATTTTCCGTACCTCTGACAATAGACATCTGAATAAGGTATCATTGTCGTGCCATCCGCAATGAAGTATATCATACCGCCGGAACGATCAGCTAATCCATCACCATCGGTGTCGCTCCATGATATTTCGTCGCCAAGGAAGCACGGCTTCTCGTCCGTGAAATCCTGATCGAGGTCCAAATCCACATAAACGGTATCATAGATGCCAGTTACCTGAGAGTCCACGAGGAGTATCCGAGGTGCAGAGTCAAGGTTTTCCTCTGGATGTATCCCAAGGTGATACACACCACTTACGCAAGGTATCCCTGTGACGTTGTACATGATGTCCTCATAGACTGGGTTGCTCATGCCGTACTTTATTTGCTCGAACGGAACTTCTCTGTATTCCGAGAAAAATTCACGATATTTGACCATGTATTTGCTTACAGTACCAGTGGCCCCATTGTCACCGGGGGCGGTCCAGTCCAATGTGATCTCTCCGTTCTCATCCGCAGTGAAAGCCTTCAAATCGCTTATCGCAGATGGGGGCATGGTATCATTAGTAACCACAGCACTCACTGGTAGGCTGCTCACATTCAGAGAGCCAAATACTCCGACTTCGTCAAGTGCCTTAATCGCAAAATACAGCGTGGTTCCAGCAGGGACAGGGAATACTCGGGTATGGTTTTCCGTCTCAGGAAATTCTAATCCATTGGTCGCGGGTATAGTAATGGATTGGAATTGAGCTATAGCGGTATTGTATGCAGATTCGTTTGTTATAGGAGCCGTGGAGTACGCAACTACATACTGTTTACACGCACCCCCGCTACTCCCATCTTCACGAGCGGCGGTCCATTCCAATATAATCTGACCATGATCAAGCCCAGGGTATGCCTTCAGGTCGCTTATAGGCTCCGGAGGTATCGCGTCCTCTGTAGCCGTGCAATTAACCGCTGTCGGAATCGGGCCCTTATTTTCAGCCTCATCGACAGCACGTACCCAGAAATAGAAAAGAGTACTTGCCGTAAGTCCTTTCAGAACGTAACTCTCATTCGTGCCGTTTTCCTTCGGTTCCCATGATTGGGTATAGTTCCCTCCACCAAAGTAATTGTCAACGAAATTATAGTTAATCTCATAACTGGTAGCCCGCCCGACATTTCCATTATTGCCAGTTGCGGTCCAATTCAACCATACACTTCCGTGGTCTGGTCCAGGTTGCACGGTAATATCTGATACCTGTCCCGGTGCGGACGTATCATCCCTCGCAACAGCAGATAAGTTCGGGCCAGAAGACAATGGGCCTTGCTGCTCTGCATCGTCTTCCGCCACCACAGCACAGTAATAGGTCGATCCAGCAACGAGGTTGCCTATCACAAAGTTCTCCGTAGTTCCATTGGCGGAGGGGGTTGGTGCCATAATCGGCATTGCCGTCTCAAAGTCTTGTTGTGTATTAATAGGTGAACTAGAATACTTGATTATATAAGTGGTAGCAGTACCTGCGGTTCCATCATCGCCGGGTGCGGTCCATGTGAGATTGATTTCTCTGTGATTATCTCCCGGAATAACAGTAAGGTTGGTTATGGCCGCAGGCGATATGGCATCATTGTTCACCCATATCGGCGGTGGGCAATTGGATATTTCTCCCCGGTTGCCTGCATCGTCGACAGATGTTATGGCAAAATAGAATCTCACTCCCGGCGGTAGGCCAGTCATAATCCGAGATTCTATTTCAGTCGCATTCTTCGGGTCTGATAATTCGATAGTATAGTCCTGTTCGATAAAATCAAAACATACCCAGTTTGAAATATTCAAGGTGGAGTACTTGAGAATATAGTGATCCACTGTTCCTGTGTTTCCATCGTCACCGGGTGCGGCCCAAGTTAGCTTAACACTTCCATGTTGATCTATGGTTTCAACACTCAAATTATTTATTTTAGCAGGAGGAACATCATCCTTGCCAGCGATCGCGTTAGGGCTGTTAGATAAAGCACCCATATTAAAAACCTCGTCTTCGGCCCGAATTGCAAAAGCATATTTTTTACCGGGCGTGAATCCAGAAAGAGGGTAATTCTCATCTGTGCCAGGGGTTTTCGGAACCCATGACTGTGAATAAGGAGTGGCATTTTCCCATTCGGATGGTGTATTAATTATTTCATCCGCAGGTGTAGAGATCGCCGTGGTGGTGTATGTAGTGTTTACATACCAAGTGCCGTTAGCGCTGTTTGTATTCAGATATGCCTTTAGCGATATTGGGTCAAATGCCATCGGCCAACCAATATAGGGGGAATAATATTGATAGTCGGCGGTGATGGTATTGTTTTTTTGCAAAGGCGGTGAGAATATTATCATCCCGTTATCTAGGTAAATAGTATAATCATCGGTCGACATTTCTGTTAGATTCTTGTAGAGTTTGTAGGTTCCGTCAATCACATTTCCGTGGGCAAGGGAAGCTATTACCTGGCCCTCAGAAGCAAGTTCCACTACGGTTTCGTTGATTGCCGCGGCTGGTGTTGCTGGTACTCTTGCCTGCCTTCCTTGAAGGTCTGGATGACCGAAATCTATGCCGCCACTGTACGGGATGGCAACTTCCACGCCTGAACCTATGAAACCATTCGCCCATGCCTCGTACGCGTACTGATTTTTTGCGTTAGCCATGCTCATCTCATCTTCCGGAGGCGCTTCACAGGGTTGAGCTCCTGTATCTGCCGCTTCAATAAATGTGTCAAAACTTTGATCTTGGGAAATAAGGGAAGGATACTCATATACACCGATCACCCGTTTTAGAGATGCAATCTCTGGCAAAATATTTATGGGAACCTCTAACACGGGCACCACAACATCTCCCCTGTCTTTTGCTTTGCTACCTATAAATCCCTCATACTCATAATTTCTCAGTAAATTGGCCAACTCATTGATGTCTATTGTGGGCACGAATACTTTGACCATTCCATCTTCTTTGTCCAGAATCTTCTCCATGAGAGACGGCTCGATATTCAAGAGGGCATCCTCATCTTTTAACGGGTCTACCGGCTCTTCATAGATATCTTCTTCCGTGCTCTCAATTGTTGTACCAGATGATGCAAACATCGATATATTCAATGTCATCATCATCCCAATTAATAATATGCTCAACCATTTTCTTCCCGCACCCGACATTTCTTCTCCTCCCTTATAAATGGTTTGATTATACCGTTCTAATACCCTCTTAATTTATCCTATAATTCAACTACTATAGTATTATATGAGGTTATGACGATTGTGCATTAAATACTTTTTGGGTGTTCATGAGCAAAATGTACTATCAAGGGACCTCGTGAACACTTGCACTAGGAGCGAAGTCCTCAGATAATATAAAATCTGCGTAGTAGAGAGTCTGTCTGTTAGTGACTGGTCGATTTGTAATTGCGCATTATGTAGAGATTTTGACGCAATTACAAAATCAAACATGAATCCACCAATTTCCCCAAAATGAATGTTTGATTCAATCCCCAGCCTAAAGACTGGGGGGTTCTCGACCTACCGCACTAAAAAAAAAGGTAAAAGGAGGGAAGGCTGAGCGCCTTCCCTATTTTGCTTGGTCCTGTTTGGCTTACGGTATTACCCAGGCGTAGGCTGCGGTAGAGTAGACCCAGTATGCCTGTCCTATCTGGAAGGCATCGCCGTCCGGCATCGGTTCGATGTCGTA
>DAOVAY010000046.1 GCA_030670795.1 Methanobacteriota archaeon
GGTTGGATATCCATTCCCGACTGCACAACTCGCTGTGGACACGTTCGGCAGCTCGTTCGAAATTGACGACATGTACTGCTACGACTCATCCGACCCATACAGACTCAGATTCTACGACTGGTGGGGTGCTGAGATCCACGAGCCCGGCAAGGGTTACTGGGTACATGTGAACAATGACGAAATACTCTGGATGGGTTGTCCGTAATAGCACGAAAACGAGCCAAGAAAATGGAGAGCGTCTAGCTCTCTACCCTTTTCCCTTTCTATTTCTTTTATTTTCAAAATAGGCGAGTTTAATCGAGGTTTCCAATCTCTTTTTCAACCTCACGGAGAATCTCGCAGGAATTCACAATTTCCTTCATTTTTGTATGATCCGGATATAGGGGGCGGTCAACTTCAAGGAAATCCACATGTCGCCGAATCACTTCTTTAGCCTTTGTCACGCCTCGACCGAATGTGTAATCTCGGAAATCCAGGGCTTGAGCCGCTGCCATGAACTCGATGCCCAGAATCCCATAGGCATTGTCGAGTATCTGGAAGTTCTTGATTGCCGTATTCATACCCATCGATACAAAATCCTCCTGATCGGCCGCTGCGGGAATGGACTGGATGGATGCGGGCATCGATAGTATTCGCTGCTCCACGATTTGCATATCCGCAGTATACTGGCTCAGCATCATGCCTGAAAACATGCCTCCTTTTTTAATCAGGAACGCGGGCAAACCCGCATTTAACGCGGGATTGTTCAGTCGATTCATCCTCCTCTCCGACATTACGCTGACCATAGTTATGGCCGCTCCGACCATGTCCATCGGCAGCGATACCGGTGTTCCCTGAAAGTTGGCGCCGGTTAATTGCATGTCATCTTCAGGGAAGAAAACGGGGTTATCACCAACGCCATTCAATTCTATTTCCACCTGTGCATGAGCATAGGCCAGAGCATCATGGACCGCTCCGATGACCTGCGGAGTAGAGCGCATCGAGTACGCATCCTGGACCTTGCATTTGATTTTGTTTTCGGCCAAGTCCCCTCCAGCAATCAATTTACAGATTGCCTTGGCACTGCGTACAGCACCGGGGAATCCCCTCACCTCAAGCAACCGGGGAGTATAGGGCCTCATATTAGCCTTCAAGGCCTCGAGTGACATCGCAGCCGCGATTTCGGCCTGCTTCAGCCAGTTGTTCGCATCGTAAAGGAATATCGCGCTCATTGCGGTCATTAAGTTCGAACCGTTGATGGTTGCCAAGCCATCCCTAGCCTCTAAACCGGGAACAGATATGCCTGCCCTGTCCATTGCTTCTTTGCCATCCAACAACTCGCCTTG
Organism: Methanobacteriota archaeon; assembly: GCA_030670795.1. Taxonomy (GTDB): domain Archaea; phylum Thermoplasmatota; class Thermoplasmata; order SG8-5; family SG8-5; genus SG8-5. The sequence continues at coordinate 1,326 of DAOVAY010000046.1, forward strand.
ATAATAAGCCTCTCCTTCACCCAGTAGAAGCAATGCGATTTGCGACATAGGGGCCAAATCTCCGGACGCACCCACCGAGCCCTTCTGGCATACAAAAGGTGTTAAGCCCTTGTTCAACATCTCGACTAATGTCTGGGTAATCTCAAAACGGACACCGGACTTGCCATGAGCGTGCACATTTATCCTGCTCAAAATTGCACCTCTCACATATTCGATTGGGGCCGGGTCGCCAATACCAGCGGCGTGATTATAAATCAAATACCTCTGGAACTCCTTGAGCTTGTCCTCGTCCAGTACAACCTCGGAGAATTCACCTATTCCGGTATTCACACCGTACATGACTTCGTGTGAGTCTAGTTTCCTCTCAAGCATTGCCCTGCATTCCTTTATTCTCTCAACAGCGTCTGGATGAAGCTCTACCTTTTCGCCATTTCTCGCGACATTGACGATGTCTTCAATAGTCAAACTTTGACCGTCCAGCTGCACAACCATGATCTGACCGCCTTGATTCTATGATTGATTGCGGATAAAGTAAGGGGCAATATAAAAGTATAGGCACGAAAGGAGAAAATTACAGCTCGTAATTCTTATCCTCTTCGGGCATTAGGACTTCTGAGTCACATATCTCTCTGAACATCTCTGCCTTTTCAGTGTGAACTGGAATTACAAGCTTGGGATTTGCCTGCTTAATCAATTCCCGGATGTCTTCCTGGCACACATGTCCGGAGGCATGGGCCTTCTTTATCTCCAACCCGAAAAGGTTCAGCCAGTTGTGGATTCTCTCCCAGTCGATTTCCATCTCAGGGTCGAACGGTTCGCACTGGGATTTAATGTAAATCGAGCCCTCTACCGGCTTGATGTCTACAAGCTCCTGGACCGAATAATTGTCGAGGAACAGGACATAATTCTCCGGGTGCTGGCTCACCTCCTTCCAGGATATCTGGTTACTGGCTCCCACATATTGCCTTTGTTTTTTATCGTAGTCTTTGAGCTTCTCCTCCAACTCGACATCTTCCTCGCCTATCAGCCCATACTCGCGCTTCTTCAGGTAGATTGAAATGTGTTTGTCCGAGCTTGCTATTATGTCCCTGCCCAATTCAAGGAAATCGCTTTTGGCAAGCGCGTCGAGAAGATATGCCTGCCTGAAGTTAACAGCCAGCTTCCTGCCAGCCTCTCTTGCTGCAGTGTAAAAAGACATCAAACGGTCGGTGTCCCTGGTGGGGAAAGCCACGAAAACGTGCTTTCCCTCAGCGTCATTTATCAACTGGGTAATCTCATTCTTGACATCGGACTCGGACTTGCCACCCTTCTCGCTTATGTTCGTTCCCTCGACCAGGAGCACGTCAAGGTTTGCGTTTGACAAGCTGTTTACAAATTCCCTCGTCAGCCCTGATCTTAGTCCGTGCAACCGAATATCTCCAGTGTATCCAATGCTCTTGTTGTCCATGTGCAAGATATAGCCAGATGCACCGGTGATGCTATGATCTACAGGAAACATCTCAACGCTCGATTCTCCCACCCCGAACTCGCCCTTGTGAATCGAAAGCGGGTAGTTCCTAGGAGTGTACTTAAGGGATTCGTCTCTGCAATTTCTGATTCGGCTCATCTCCCCTTTCTTATTCAGGTAGTAGGAAAAGCTCTTAGTGGTTTTGACCAGGTCGAACAAAGAGCCCGAACCCAGTTCATCCAAAACTCCGGCGATTTCCTTTGTAAGACTTGAGCAATATATGGGCATCTGCTCGTGCAACAAATTCACATGGCCGATGTGGTCCAGATGTGCGTGTGATATCAGAACTCCGTCAAATTCTGGCTCATCGGAGGGTGGCATCTTGCTATGGCTGAGGAAATCGTTCCGGTAAAGGCTATGCATCTCTGGAATGAGGCTCAGGGTGAAATAATCCCCCAGTGCATTGCTCGTTCTAGGTTGTAAAAACTCGGAGAAGAAATTTCCATGCTTTTTGAAACTCATCCCGAAATCTAAAAATAAATTGGTGCCGACACTCTCGAGTAGTATCTTGTTCCCGCCTATCTCCCCTGCGCCACCGTAGAATGTGACTGAAACCATTGACATCCCCAATTATTTATTAACTTCAATCCTCAGGGTCTTAATAACCCTTTCCACTTCCACCTCTGTATCCTTACATCCGGCTTTGAGCAGGGGGACAGCCTGTGTAGGAATACCAACCCGCCCTAGCTTAGCTATTGCCTCCTCTAGCTCGGGATAACAGCCAACGCCCACGCAAGCCTCTGGCCGAGTACTTTCGACTATGTTATGTACCATGCTTCCACCTGGGACAATGTATGATTTATAGCCGAGGTTTTCTGCCTCGTCCAGTATCTGGGGAAGGCAACAGGAGCCGCATCTTTGACATACATATCCCATATCTGTTAACTCTGCTTTGCACTTCACACTATTCCTCAAGCATTGGGGCAGGAAAATGGCCCTGTGAGCGTATTCCACCCGAGAGAATGTTTTATAGTTTAACTTATTTTTCAATCCTATGTAGACGTCATCGATAAGCGAAGTGTCTGCCTCAAGCATCTGAAGGGCAGATTTAACCGCGTCCTTTGTTCCGATGTCTATGCCTCGCTCTATGAGCTTCCTAATGATTTCGTCTATCATCATCTGGTTATTGAATGAGTCATGTTATATTTAACTTCTACCTGAAAAGCAGGTGCCGAACTCTACTTTCCGCCCAGCCTATACTTCAAGAACTTGCCGGCGTACTTAAGGAATCGTGGCTCCTTCTTCAACAGAGCCCATCCCAGTTTGGATGGGTAATCGATGTCTCCAACCCGGTTTATCATTTCTAGTATCTCCTCGTTATCCAGCAATTCAAAAGCCTCACCAAGTTGTTTGTCCGTCATCGACGCGAATATCTTATGGATTATCATGTCATGCTTTAACTCGTCACCTATGTGGTTCATCCATCGCGTTTGATAAGAGGCCAGCATCCTTTTGGATAAGTCATCCTTCTCCAGTGCCTCGATTGCCGTCCGAGCACAATGCTGGGCACAGGCCAGTCCCATATATATCCCACCGCCGCTGGTGGCCTTGACCTGAGCGGCTGCATCACCCACCAACAGTGCCCCTTCCGCGTAAGTTCTATTCAGTAAGCCCAAGGGAATACGTCCAGAGGACTCGGAAATAACTCGCGCTCCCAGAAGCATGTCCTTCGTCGGCCCTTTATCAAAAAGCCGCTTAAAATATCGATATACTGGCTCCTGGGCATCGCGCGTGCAGAGTCCGACCCTTGTACCTGCGCCTGCAGGAATCATCCAGGCAAAGAAATTCGGAGCAACATTCTCGCCTACAAAAAGATGCACGTATTCGTCATCCATATCAAGGCCATCAACCGTGGCGTTAAAACCATTCAGCATAATTTCCGGTTCAGGAAGACCAAGCCAGCCCCTTACTCTAGAGCCTGAACCATCCGCACCAATAAGCAATTTGGCCGCAACCGTGATTTCCTTTTCTTTTTCCTTGACCATGATATTCCAGCCATTGGCATCTCTGGAGATTCCCGTGGCCTTGGAACCGCACATCAGCTCTGCGCCATTGCTTTGGGCATGATTGATGATTTTCGTATCGAATTCCGCCCTGTCTATCACCACAGCCCGGGTCTCACCGGCGTCAACGGTTAGCTGCTGGCCTTGAGGCGAAAAAATATGTGCACCCCTGAGCCTGTTGATTATCGAAGAACTGGCAAAATCTACCATCTCAAATACCCGCGGAGTTATCACACCGGCACATTGAACTGGCTCTCCAATGGTTTCGTGTTCCTCAAGTAAAAGCACAGAGCAGCCGGTCTTGGCGATGATGCTGGCCGTATAACCGCCCACTGGTCCACCTCCAATAACAGCCACGTCATAGACAGATTTTGTCATGTTTTCCTGTTTGGCATGTGGTTCATCTATTTTTTTATTTTCATTCAATATCGGATTCGTCTAGGTTTCTCAGGTTTCCCAGTTCTCCAAAATCCAATATACCTTCCTCTCCTATGGTAAAAACCTTAGCACTGGACAAGTCCAAATCTCTTATCTCCTCAATCATGAAGGTCTCCGGCGGAGAGAGCACATTTGTCCCAGAGGCGAGTGGGCTGAACGCAGGCATAATAAGAAAATTATTCGTTTTATCATATAGAAAACAAGGAAGGGTAATCATGGCACCGATTTCGTCCTTCAATCGGACGACGGGATGTTCGTGTCCATATACTCTGAATTTATTCCACGGCTCGATGGATTTATGACCGTGCACAAATTCCATCACACCAGATTCGGGTAAGTAACTGTCAAGCACCTCTATTCCAATTCTGGTCACTATGGTCTTTAGATAGTTATCATGATTGCCCCTGACTATTGTCAGATCCGCTCTTTTACCTAGAATTTCTATTACTCTTTTTACCTCGTCCCACTCCTGACCGATATTCCTGCTAAATTCGTGTTTCATGTCACCATTGATTATTATGCTTTTAGGATTATATTTATTTAATAATTTTTCTAATCTAGAAACCATTGGTTCGAGCTGAAACCGCGGTATGGCCACATGCTCAACCTGAAGTGAAGCTTCGTAACCTAAGTGCAAATCAGCGATGGCCAGAAGCTCATCGTCTCTGCAATAGACCGCGTGTTCCGAACACAAAACCAGACCGTTCGGCAAGTCTATCGTATCTTCCATTGTAAAGGGAAAAGAATTTGGGCTTAAGAAGGTATCTCCGTCGAGTGACAGGTGATGGCATTGGATTGGGAAGACTGGGAACCATGGTATAGCAGAATAGTGTCGGACTTAGGGTATGACCCCGAGGAAGATGAAAAAGCTGCAGACATTCTAGCCAGCCTCCTTGAATTGTGTGACACAGTCCCATCAGAAAAATTGGAAAGGCTTTTTCAGGGTCGGGAAGTGATTGTGTTCGGACCTGCATCTGTTCCAAGGCGCCCATCAAAGAGCGATGTTAAGGTTGCAGTGGGCTCGGCAATCAACCAGCTGATGGAGAAGAAGATACAACCGGACATTTTGGTTACCGACCTTGACTGGGATGTGGAAGCCCAGGTCGAAGCAAACGGCAAAGGCGCCATTGCCGTGATACATGCACATGGGGACAACATTGACGAAATGAGAAAGTGGGTGCCAAAATTCAAAGGACCTGTGTTGGGCACTACCCAAGCAAAGGCTAAAAACAATGTTTACAACTTCGGGGGTTTCACTGACGGCGACAGAGCCGTATTCCTTGCCTCTTGTTTCGGCCCAAGGAGCATAATCATCAGTGGATTTGATTTTGATAATCCTGTGGAGAAACCTGGTGGTGAGTGGACTGTTAAGAAAAAGAAATTAACATATGCCAGGCAGCTTATAGAGTTCGCAATTGGGCATTTCGATATTGATATCGAATATGAAGATTAACATGCCTTTTCTCGTTAGGTTTTAATATGGCGCACCATTACGGAGATTGCCATGATGTCGAATTCCATTAGACAGCCTATTGTCAGCGTATTGGGTCATGTGGACCATGGGAAGACCTCCCTTCTAGATTACATTAGGGGAACCGCCGTCGTATCCAGGGAGGCAGGAGCCATCACTCAGCATATAGGAGCCACCGAGGTTCCGGTAGAAACCATTTACACGATTTGCGGTGAGCTCATGCCAGAGCAGAAACTTACCATTCCAGGATTGCTTTTCATCGATACTCCGGGTCACCACTCTTTCACCACTCTCCGCTCCAGGGGTGGAACTTTGGCTGACATGGCAATATTGATAATTGATATAAATGAAGGCCTGAAACCGCAGACAATCGAATCGATAAATATCCTTAAAAGGGCAAAAACCCCATTTGTCGTTGCACTGAATAAAATCGACTTGATCCCGGGCTGGAGAGCGAATAAAGATGAGGCGTTTATTATTTCAATTCAGAAACAAAACGAGGCAGTGCAAGGATTAATCGAAGAAAGATTGTACAATATTGTGGGAAAACTCTACGAGATGGGGTTTTCCCCAGACAGGTATGATAAAATATCTGATTTCAGAAAGAACATGGCTCTGATTCCGATAAGCGCAAAAACAGGCGAGGGCATTGCGGATGTGCTGATGGTCCTTGTAGGTTTATCCCAGAAGTTTCTGGAGGAGCATTTGTGGGCCGATGAAGCGGGCCCTGGGGAAGGAACCATTCTCGAGATCAAAGAGGAGAAAGGCCTTGGACCAACCATGGACGTAATCCTCTACAAAGGAGTCATGAAATTGGGCGATACCATAGTCTTGGGAACGACTGGAGAACCAAAGGTAACCAAAGTAAAAGCCATATTAAAGCCCAAACCGTTGGACGAAATCAGGGACCCGAAGGAAAGGTTCGATTCCGTTGATTCCATAACCGCGGCTGCAGGCGTCAAAATTGTCGCCCAGGATATAACAGATGCGATTGCGGGGGGCCTTCTAAGAGTGGCAAATATTGATACTGAGTCTGTAGTGGATGAAGTATGCTCTGAGAGCGGTCTCTGCATCGACACGGTTGAGGGTGGCCTGATATTCAAGGCCGACGCAATCGGTTCGCTAGAGGGACTAGCATTCGAGGCCAAAGACAAAGACATACCTATCAAAAAAGCAGAAGTGGGTGACATTTCCAGACGGGACATCATGGAGGCTTCCGCCCACACAGACCCCCTCAAACGGGTGGTTTTCGGATTTAACATTAACATACTTCCCGACGCAATGGAAGAGATCCTGGAAGCGGACATCAAAGTAATCCAAGGAGATATCGTGTACAAACTGATTGAGGATTACGAAGAATGGCTGGCTGAAAAGAAAAGGGAGCTTGAAAAAGAAAGCAGGAAGGAGATCGTTTACCCGGGAAAGATGCTTTTGCTTCCCGAGTGCATATTCAGAGTCAGTAAACCGGCGATTTGCGGAGTGCGTATCCTTGCTGGCCGAATCAGACCGGGCCAACGACTGATAAGAGACGACGGCAAGGAAATCGGCAAAATCAAGAGCATACGCAGTGGGGATGATTCCCTGAAAGAGGCCATTACAGGTCAGGAAGTCGCCATCGCAATTGAAGGCCCCACTGTCGGACGGCAGATAGACGTCGAAATGGTACTTTATATTGACATACCCGAGTCCCATTGCAAGGAATTGAAATCTCAGGAATTGAACGCGGACGAGCTGGACGTGCTCGAGCAAGTCTGCACAATTAAGAGAAAGGATGATAAGTTCTGGGGCATGTGAGAGCAATCGCCCTCTGGCAGATGCCCTCATCCATAAGTCGTACACTCATATTTCTCTGGCCATGGGCCAGAGTTAATGCGTTGATATATGCATCGTGCACGACAATCACTTCCTTTACTATTGTGACGAATCTATATGTGATTTATTATACACATCGAAAACAATAATACATTAAAGCCCGATAACGTCTCCTCAGAAAATTATATATACGAGAAGCACACATATAATATATTGGACTAGTGAGAGATTCATTATCCATAGTTACTGTGAACCATCGTCATGAAATAAAGGAGCCGGCAATCATGGCCCCCTAAAGTTGTCAGATGATTTGTGTCTGTTTCGGACCTTAGCCTTTCTACCATGATAAATGTTAGCACATAACAATGCAATGTTGATTTGCATTGAATAGCCAGTGGATACAGTCGAAGTTTACACTAGTTCAAGGAGGTGTTTCAGATGAGGATGAAGAAAGAACAATTGGTATATGTGAGAATAGCAGCGGTGTCTCTCAGTTGTCTTGTTGCCACGCTGACTCTCTGCAACCTCCTGACCGTGGTCACCCACGGCATAGATTTCGAGGTCCCTGAGCAGGATGATTTCACATGGGCGATCGACCCGGTGGAGAAGAGGATCTTGTTCCTTACGAACTTCACGGTGAAGAATCATGGGGTCTATGACATCGAAGACATCGACGTGAATGCATGGCTGGTGACGGACGATGGCAGAACCCTGCTGGGCTTTTCCAAGGAGGACATGGTAGTTTCGTGGGGTTCGGACAAGAGATTTGAGGTGATGATACCGATGGACCTGGACGAAATCCCGTTGTCTGACTGGTTCGGCCTGCTTTACAAGGACACTGCGATAAACCTAATCCTCGACATTGACGCCGACTACATGTTCGGTCTGGTTCACGTCACAGTGGACGAGGTGCTGAGCTATCAGTGGTATGCTCCCTTCTCCGATTATGATGGCGATTTCATGGCCACCTTGTTCTCGATTGTCGAAATAGTTGGCTATGATCTAGGCCATTCCTTTGGCGATGTGGAGAGGGCAATAATCGAGCAGGCGATGCTGATTGAGGATTTCGAGTTCGTCTCCAACGATGGTTATGCTATATGGGTGAACACCAGCGATGTGTCAGAAGGGATACGGGAGATGGCATGTGAGATAACCGCACCATTAGAGTATTTTGACGGAGAGCTGGACATAGGTTTCAGAGTTCATCTAGGGCTCCCGAATGATGTGCCATACGTTAGGCTGGAGGAGGTGAGTGTGAGCTATGTTGGCGAATGAGACAGGTAGACGGGCGTCAGTCAAGGCCTTATTCGCGTTGATGTTTTATCTGGTGATTCCTGTAGCGGCGATTTACGTCATCCTGAACTCGTACCCTGCACTTGGCAAAGAGAGGTTCGTAAACATGCTCTACTGGTTCATTCCGCTGTCAATTGTGCTCGTCATTGTCTCGCAGCTTAGCATCAGGTACCCCAAGGGAGATTCGAGGAGATTCATCTACAACATAGCCTACGTGGTCATAACATTGCTCTGGCTTGTGGCCTTCCTCGGTGGCGGGCTCGTCATAACCGAGACATGGGACCAGTATCACTTCTCCCTACATCTCTGGAAATATGTGCTTTTAATCGTGGGCGTCGCGCTCTTTAATTCCCTATATTACGTGCTGGAGTGGTTGACCTATAAGGACGACGTTGAGGTAAAAATAGACTATAATTCCATTGGAAGCATGACTATTATTCCTTTGTTGGCCAAGGGTTGATTCTGCAAAGGAATCAATGTAGCATCAGCAACACTGCATAAATGATGGCTGACTGCAATAATACAATCGGGATAGATTTCACTAGAGTAAATTAAGGCGCTGCCTATTTATATTGAAGAAAACATGAACAACAGAGCTTACACGGAAATCCTTTAAGGGCAGAGAAACGTTGAGATATTGGATGGTTTAGTGAAGGGACTATTTATAACATAAATATGAAGTACCTAAAACAACCCTTAAATGTATGGCTAGAAAAGAGGTGAAACAATAGCAACGGACCCGATGTGTGGGATGGAGGTCGACGAGGCCACTGCTAAATTCACGGCTGAGAGAAACGGAAAAACCTATTACTTCTGTTGCGAAGCGTGTAAAATTAAATTCATGGAGGGGGAAGAACCTGTTGAGCGCGGCTCCCAGACACCTAAATCAACCCAAACTGAGGATACAACCCTGAAGGTTTCCGGAATGACCTGTGCCACATGTGCCACGACCGTCGAAAAAGCGATAATGGAATTGGATGGAGTATCTACGGCCAGGGTGAATCTGGGCAATGAAACCGCGATAGTCGGTTACGCTCACGATAAGGTAACGCTCTCTGACCTGGAAAAGGCTGTGGCTGGTGCTGGCTACCAGGTGATTAATGAAAAGGTCACCTTGAAAATAGGGGGAATGACCTGCGCGGCCTGTGAGAAGACCGTAATCTCGGCCCTGAACGAATTGTACGGTGTGGTCGATGTGAACGTCAACCTCAGTTCGGAGAAGGCAATCGTCACATACAACTCAATGCAGGTCACAATCACAGACTTGAGAAAAGTCATCGAGGGTGCCGGTTATCAATATCTGGGTACGGGGGGAGAGGATACCGGAGATCTCGAAAAAGAAGTTAGGGAAAAGGACTTGAAGAAGAAGCGAAACAGGTTCCTCGTTGGTTTCGCTGTTGGACTTCCTCTAATGATTCTAATGTATCTCCCAATAACCCTGCCTTTCCAGATGTCATATTTCATGCTGGTCATATCTACTCCGGTTTTCGTTTACGTGAGTCACCCAATCTTTGGCGCAGCGTTCCGAGCCCTCAAAAACAAAAATCTCAACATGGATGTGATGTATTCTATGGGTATTGGCGTCGCATTCGTGGCGAGTGTTTTGGGCACCTTTGAGATCTTGCTCACTAACGAGTTCTTATTCTATGAGACGGCCATCCTTTTGGCTGCGTTCCTCATGCTGGGCCGCTACCTGGAGGCGAAGGCGAAGGGGAAGACCTCTGAAGCAATTAAAACGCTCATGGGCCTTCGAGCTAAGACTGCCATTCTGATTCGTGACGGTAATGAGGTCGAGGTGGCGGTCGAGGAGGTAATGGTAGGCGACATTGTTTTGGTGAAGCCAGGAGAGAATATTCCTGTTGACGGCGTTGTGGTCGAGGGTGAGAGTTTTGTCGACGAGTCTATGATAACCGGTGAACCTATACCGAATTTGAAGAAAGCCGGGGACGAGGTGGTTGGAGCAACCATCAATACCAACAGCATCATCAAGTTCAAAGCCACAAAAATAGGCAAGGACACTGTTCTGGCCCAAATTATCAAGCTTGTGGAGGAAGCCCAGGGTTCGAAGCCCCCTGTCCAGCAACTCGCAGATAAGGCGGTCACTTACTTCATACCAGCCGTCCTGACCATAGCGATTCTGTCTTTCGCGGTGTGGTTCATAACGGGCGGAGGGCTGTTGTTCGCATTGACCGTTCTTATTTCAGTCCTCGTGATAGCATGCCCTTGCGCTCTGGGTCTGGCTACCCCTACTGCTGTAACAGTGGGCATAGGTCGCGGAGCCGAGATGGGAATTCTCATAAGGCGGGGAGAAACCCTGGAAACTTCCGGGAGATTGACCACCATCCTCTTCGACAAGACTGGGACGCTGACAAAGGGCATGCCAGAGGTTACCAATGTTACACCAATTGATATCGAAGAATCACATTTGCTCCAATTGGCTGCCAGCGTCGAGAAAAACTCACAACACCCGCTTGCAGAGGCGGTCGTCAGAAAGGCCGAGGAAAGGGATATTGAAATAAAGCCCAGTGAGGGCTTCGACACGTTTGGAGGTAAGGGCGTCTCGGCCAAAGTGGAAGGTCACGAGGTGCTGATCGGCACCAGACCGCTGATGAAGGAGAGGAGTATTTTGTACACTCCGGATGTAGAAAATCAAATGCTCCAGCTAGAGAACGAGGGAAAGACCACCGTCCTAATCGCGGTTTCAGGCGAGGTGAAAGGCATAATAGCCATCGCAGACGCCTTGAAGGAAAACACAAAGGAAGCCATAACCGGACTCAAAAACATGGGGCTGGAAGTTGCGATGATAACCGGAGACAACAGGAGAACCGCGAATGCGATAGCAAAGAATATCGGAATATCCAGGGTATTGGTGGAAGTATTACCACAGGACAAAGCCGCTGAAGTAAAAAAATTACAGAAG
>DAOVAY010000034.1 GCA_030670795.1 Methanobacteriota archaeon
AATATCTTTTCCCTGGAGATCATAGTATCACTCCTTGCCACTGAGGGCAGAGGCCAAATCTTGAACCATTTATTAATATTGTCGGTCGTGACAATCGGCCCTGATGGACCGAATGTCTCTCATATCAGCCGCAGACCTAGACTCCCGTACCTCATAAGGCTCGGGTTGCTGCTCATTTATCTGCACGGTGTGCGGCGGCGGTTCCTATTATTTTTAAGTAGGAGAACGCAATCCCAAATCCATGAAGCGCGAAGACCTGCTTAAAACGCCGGTGAACCAGATAGATTTGGAAAAGGTTAAGACGATAGAGGAGCTGATGGCCGCTTTCCAGGGCAGCTCCATCCAGAGCCGGAACCTCGGCGTGTGCGCCCGCGTGTACGAGCGCATGCTGACGGATGAGAAACGTCCCACCATCATCCTCGGACTATCGGGGGCACTCATCGCCGGCGGCCTGCGCAAAGTCCTCAGGGACATGGTGAAATATGGACTTGTTGACGTCATAGCCAGCACCGGTGCCATTCCGTATCAGGATTTCTATCAGGCACGCGGGTACCAGCATTATATGGGAACGCCAGACGCGGATGATGCCGTGCTTCATGAGCTGAAGATAGACCGCATATACGACACCTATGTCGATGAGAAAAAATTTGAAGAAACAGACCGCCACATAGCCCGATTGGTGGAGGACAAGTTAAAACCGGGCCTCTATTCGAGCCGACAAATTTTGGACTTTCTCGCCGACCAAATAGATGATGATAATTCTATAATGGTCACGGCCAGAAAATACAACGTTCCGATATTCTCCCCGGCGCTGAACGACTCCTCCATCGGTATAGGACTGGCCGAGTATTATTCGAAGACAAAAGGCCGGGAAAGGGTGACGCTGGACTGCATCAAGGACAACCATGAAATGCTGAAGATCATCGCCCTATCTCGGAGCACCGGGGCCTTTTACATCGGCGGAGGAACCCCGAAGAACTGGGTGAACGATGCCGTGGTCATGGCCAATTACACCTACGACCGCAACATTGACGGGCACGCCTATGCCATCCAGATAACCACGGACGCGCCCCATTGGGGAGGGCTCTCTGGCTCAACCCTGGAAGAGGCCCAATCCTGGGGAAAGGTTCATACGGAAGCGACGCACAGGACAGTGAATGTGGAAGCAACGGTCGCGCTACCCATGATTGTCGGATACCTATTGCAGAAAGGCGTTTGGAAAGGCCGCAAAAGATTGAAGTTTAACTGGGAAGATGATGACCTGGCCGGTATAGAAATGGGCGCTGCTGTTTAGTTTTAAGTTTTCTTGTACTGGAACAGCCTCAGCCTGGCCGCCTTGTTCTCATCGACCAGTTCTTGAGGCCGGAAGGTCTGCTCCACCTTGGCCAGTCTCTCTATGAACTGGATAATCGCCTGCTCGTTCGGTTTGGACAGGTCGAGTTCGGACATTTCCAGCTGATGCTTGATGAAGGGCGTGGCATTCTCGATTCCGCCGAGCTGGTCGGAGAAATCGGCCACAATGTGGTCCACAACATCCTGCAGCGAGCCTACCTCGTTCTTATCCATGAGCTGCCAGGGAATATTCAATTTCAGCGAGGCCTTACGCTCGATTATCTGGCCGGCAATGTTTACGAAGACGTCTTCTACGTTATCGCCGGTCTTTGCGCTCGTAAGGTAACTGGGCAATTTGGCGCCAAAACCTTCGCAGCTATCGGCCAGCTTCTCCAAATCCCCGAACGAGAACTGGGCTTCTTTTTCGAGGTCGGCCTTGTTTCCCATGAAAATTATGGGTATGGGACCGGTCACTTTCAGAATCAATGGAATCCAATAGCTTCTCAGGCTTTCCAGGGTATCCTTCCTCGTCATGTCAGCAACCAAAAGCGCCCCGTGTGCGTGCATGAAGGAGACGGATTGAGTGTACTTGTAACCCTTCTGGCCGAGTATGTCCCATATCATCAACGTAACCGATGTGGGGTCGTCCTCCGAGCCGATTACAACCTCCTTCTTGGTCACTTTTTTTCCTATAGTTGATATGTATTCGTCGTCGTATGTATCAACCACATAACGCCGAACCAGACTCGTCTTGCCAACAGCCGAATCGCCGAGAAGGACCAGATTTCTGCTGTATTGTGCCATCGAACCCCCGATTGATAATTTGTAAGGATTTCTGAATACTTAAAGCTTATTCCTAATTCGGAAACGCTCATTTCTCAGAACGAATCTAGCGATGCCGTATTTCCCTTGGCCTTGGCCCTTCCCCTCTTGCCCTTCTTCTTCCCTTTCTTGGGGGGCGGGGCGGGCTCTTTCTTCTTCTTGCCCCCTTTCTTCGAGACTATGACCTCTTTCCCCGGCTCCACTCTGAGATCTGTCATGTCCTGGGCCATCAGCCTGGCCGTGCATTCGCGGTAGATGGGGTCGCACCTGGCTATCATCTCCCTCGACTTGGTCCCGTACTTGACAATGATTTTCGAGCCTTCGGATAGGTTGAGTTTTTCAAAACTTGCACTGTCTATCTTGGCTATGCCGTTGCCGTCGATACTGCTGGCCACAACCGAAAGACGCATCTCGCTGACCATAACAAACCCCAAAGGGCATAGCTCAGCAAGTAGAAATATCTTACCCTGCGGATCACTGGCTTAGTGAATTTTCCGCGGCCTTGACAGTGTTGGACATGAGCATGGCGATGGTCATCGGACCCACCCCGCCCGGCACCGGCGTTATGGCCCTGGCCTTTTCCTTGACTTCCTCGAACAGCACGTCGCCGACCAATCTGTAGCCCCTTTTCGCGGAGGCGTCGTCCACCCGATTGATGCCCACATCGATGACGACCGCGCCGTCCTTCACCATGTCACCCGTGACAAAGTTCGGCCTGCCGATGGCTGCGACCAGTATGTCCGCGTTTCTCGTATGCACCTCAATATCGCGGGTTCTCGAATGGCAGACCGTGACCGTGGCATTCGCCCCCTCCCTCTTCTGCATGAGAAGGGCCGCCAGCGGTTTTCCCACGATGTTGCTCCTGCCCACGATGACTACGTGTTTGCCGTCCGGCGGATTTCCGGAGCGGAGCAGGAGTTCGACAATGCCGCTGGGCGTGGCCGGTGCGAAACAGTCCTCGCCGGCCAGAAGCCGACCCGAGTTCACCGGGGAAAAGCCGTCCACGTCCTTGGAGGGCAGCACACTCTCGATCACGGTGCTCTCCCGGATGTGCTCCGGAAGAGGCAGCTGCACCAGAATGCCCTGCACTCTTGGCTCCTCATTGAGCGTGATTACCAGGTCAAGGACCTCATCCTGACTGGTGCTCTCGGGAAGCCTGTGTGTGTGTGATTCGATGCCGAGGCGCTCCGAAGCCCTTTCTTTACCCCTCACGTAGGATTCGGACGCGGGGTTCTCCCCGACGAGAATCACGTCCAGTTTGGGGGTTATGCCCTCCGATTTCAACTTGGCAATACGGGGCTCCAGACCGTCCAGAACTTGGGCGGATATGGCCTTGCCGTCGATAATCTGCGCGGTCATCATGCCCCTTAAGCAGAAAACTCTATTTTAACGTTGGGAATAGGGGTGTCATGCCCGGCAGGATGACCATCGGCCTCTACAACACCTACGACCCGACCAAATTCAGAGAGGCACATCGCAGGGTGCTGGCCCGTTCCGGTCCGGTCGCGCTCGGGTTCGATTGCAACCTCGTGACCTTCGGATTCCCCTACGAGAAAGAAATGCGCACTTCTAAGGACATCGTCGAATGGCTTTCCACCACCACGAGCATCGGCGAGGGCGGGCAATACCTGATAGACCTTGCCCGGGCCGGCAGGTTCCAGGTTTTTGACATTCCGAAGAAGGGCTTTCCCCCGCAGTTCGGCGACGTCGTCATAACCACGAGAAAACCCGATACCGATAAAAACATCACGCCCGGGCAATTGGCCGGCATCGTCAAAGGCAGCCAGAGCGTCTTATTGGTCTTCGGGCTCGGGCCCCACGGCCTGCCGAAGCAACTTTTCAAGGTCGGAAAATATCATCTGGACATTACCCAAAAAGGAGTGTCGATGGAGACGTGCACCGCGATAGGGGCGGTGCCCGCCGTGTTGAAAACGCTGATTGAATTATAAGAAACTCGGAGTTTTCCGGAAGGGCTTCAATCGCGAACGATTTCAAAACCGCTTTTGTCCACGATTAGGGGGAAATAATCTCTCTCGTGATTGGTCTCGCGCATCTTTGTCACGCCGAGGAAGAGATTTGCCCGATTTCCATATTTCTCCGTCTTCAGGTGGATGATGCCGTCCGCGAGGAACTCCTCAACGCCATATTGGCCGAACCGGTCCTTCTCAGGCTCGAGCATCTCGGATATCAGGAGCACGGTGACGTCCAGGTCGCGGAGCTTCTCGAAGAAGAAGAACAGCTCGCTCCTTGGGTTCGTGAAAGTGGTGAGCGAGTACAATGCGGACAGAGAATCTATAGCCACTATTTCACAGCCGAAGGTCTCCCTGTAGTTCTGAATCTGGGTGACTATCGAGTTGAGCCAGTCTATGCTGCCGATGAGTTCGGTATCCGTCTCCTTTCTCAGCCGGCCCATGTCTATGACCACCATATCGTCCAGGTCGCTGACCATCATCGTGGTGGCGGTTTCGCGGCTCAGCCCCAGCTTCTTCATGTGCCTCAGAAGGCTTGAACGGCTCTGCTCCAGGGTGAGATATATGGCCTTGCGGCCGTCGTTTTCCGAGAGCTTGTGCAGGATATAGTATGCGAAGGACGATTTCATGGAGCCGGCCCGGCCACATACCAGAACCACGTGTCTGTGCGGTATGCCGCCTTCCAGCATTTCATCCAGGCCGCCGATGTATGTGGGAAGGCGCTCGTCCACGTCAAGCCGTCCCTTTGCTATCTCGTTGTCCGGATTCAGCTCGTACGCCTTTTTGAAGTAGGCCCTTGCCTCGGATTGGCGGTCCAGCGCCCACAATGCCTCACCGTAGCCGACCCAAACCGCGTCCTCGTCCGTATCGTTTTCTATCAGAATTTCATAGGCTTCCATGGCCAGGCTGTATTTCTCCCTCTCCAGGTAGATGTCGCCCTTGTAGAGGAGCGCCCGCTCATTTTCCGGGTCCTTTTCGAGTACGTCATGGATTATCTGAAGTGCCTGGCCCCACTTCCCTTTCTTGTACAATGCCAGACCCTTCTCCAGAAGTATGTCCTCGTCCGACTTCTTTCCTTTCTTGGGCTTCTTTTCCGGTTTCTCGTCCTCGTCGAAGTGTATGAATATCTCGGTTGCCAGATTCTTGGGGATTCCCTTGACTTCCGCAAGGTCGGCGGCCTTGGCCTCGGATAATTTATCCATGGAATCGAAACCTGCCTCGTAAATGGCCTTGGCCTTGGACATCCCGACTCCGGGGAGGTTCAAGAACTCCTTCAGAACCGCCTCTTTTTTCTTTGCCATTCGAATCACCTTTCCAGCTCTGTGGTTTCGAGAAGCTCTATGAGGCCGCTGTATATCCTGATGGCGATGGCGTCCCCTGCCATGTGCCTGCAGAGGTCCCTTATCGCCTCCGCTATTTTCTGATAATCTTCCAAGGATTGTCTGCCCTCTTCAAGGCCCAGCTTCCTCTTCTGGTTTTCCATGGCCTTCTCGGCCATATCCCCAAACAGAGGTCGCATGAATTCGATCATCTGGCTTTCTATGTCCATCTGCAGATTAGCCCCCTAATGACAAAAGCCAAAACAAGTACTCACTTAAAAGTGTTTTCTCTATGTTACAAAAGAATTATAAGCAGTAACCTACATATAGGTAAAGTGCTTAGCAGGCGGGCAACATTCAGTTGCCCAATAAGTACACGTACACCCGCTCATACGAACGTATGGCCGGGGTAGGGCGGAGGCCTGGATTGTGTGAAATTTCACATTTGGAAGGTACGCTTTCTTTAGGCCTGTGATACCGATCATACGCCATATACAACCTGGACGTGTGTCAAGCCGATAGTCTGTGGTTAGATACGCTGTTTGGAGGATGGCTCGGCTCGGGCGCCGATGAAGGTCGTGCCAAGCTGCGATATGCATTGGGTAGGCGCAAGGAACCTTTGATCCAATGATTACCGAATGGGACTTCCTACGCTTCGGCGTAATCAGTAATGATGGGGAACGCGGGGGATTGAAGCATCTTAGTACCCGCAGGAAAAGAAATCAATCGAGATGCCGTTAGTAAAGGCGATCGAAAACGGCCCAGAGCAAACCGAATCCCGTGTAGAGATATGCGGGAGGTGTGGTGTTTGGACTTTACGTTTCCCTAGCGTGCAAAGACGAGGTCTTCTGGAACGGAGCGCTAAAAAGGGTGACAGCCCCGTAGTCGTAAGTGCGCGGGATAGTGGAGTATCCAGAGTAGCGTGCGTTGGATATCGCGCGTGAATGTGGGAGGCACAAACTTCCAACTCTAAATACGACCCGAGACCGATAGCGCAGTAGTAGCGTGAGCGAAAGTTGAAAAGTACACTTTGCGGAGGGTGAAAAGAGCCTGAAACCAGACAGCTACAGGCTGATATAGCATGAAAGCGAAGAAGCGTCTTCAGGACGTGGAGCAGTGTTATATCGTCCGTTTAGAAAAACGGGCCAGGGAGTTCTGACCAATGGCGAGGTTAAGTGGTCGAACCACGTAGCCGTAGGGAAACCGAATGTCCGCAGCCCTGTAAGGGGTGAGGGACGTCGTGTGCTCGCGACAAGTCATTGGTGGGATACCCGAAGCCGGTCGATCTATGCGTGGGTAGGCTGAAGCCCTTCGAAAGGAGGGTGGAGGGCCGAACGGGTAATGATGTGCAAATCTTTCCGATGACCTGTGCATAGGGGTGAAAGGCCAATCTAGACCGGAAATAGCTGGTTCCTCCCGAGACTACTCTAAGGTAGACCTCAGCTGAGGCGGATGGCGTGGTAGAGATACTGATTGGGTGTTTAGGGGGCGAAAGCCCTCGGCACTCTGCCAAACTCCGAATGTGCCATTGCCGTAGAAGCTGGGAGTGAGGGCATCTGGGGTAAGCTCGATGTCCAAAAGGGTAAGAACCCAACCCGGGGTTAAGGTCCCCAAGTAGCGACTAAGTGTGACTTGAAAGGCGTCCGTGGTCAAAAACAACTGGGAGGTGGGCTTAGAGGCAGCCACCCTTTAAAGATAGCGTAACAGCTCACCAGTCGAGATCATGGGCCCTGAAAATGGACGGGACTAAAGTCGCTCACCGATACCCTGGAGCATCGCAAGATGATCTGGTAGGGAGGTGTCGTGCGTGGGTAGAAGCTTGGCTGTGAAGTCAAGTGGACCGCGTTCGAATAAGGATCCTGGTAGGAGTAGCAGCAAAGTGCGTGTGAGAATCCGCACCGCCGTAGGGGCTAGGGTTCCTCGACAATGCTCGTCAGTCGAGGGTTAGTCGATCCTAAGGTGTTTCTTAACCGAAAACGTCGAAAGGGAAGCAGGTTAATATTCCTGCACTGCGAACGCCTCTGTCCGTGAGTTGACGCATCTGGGTAAGCCTTGCACGTTTGTCTGCGTGTTCAAGCGTATATGCTGGTGAAGAATCGTAATGATGAGAAACCGGCGAAATCGTGATGAGGCCCGCGTAGTCGGGCTTTGGCCTATCCCCGGTGCCAGTGAAAAAGCCCACGGTTACAACGTTCGTATTCGTACCCAGAACCGCCACAGGTGCCCCTAGGTGAGAAGCCTAAGGCGTGTCGGCATAATCCAGGCAAGGGAACTCGGCAAATTGGCCCCGTAACTTAGGGAGAAGGGGTGCCAGCCATGAGAATGTCTGGTCGCAGTGACAAGGGGACTCCGACTGTTTAATAAAAACACAGGTGGCAGCTAGTCCGAAAGGATGTGTATTGCCGCTGAAACCTGCCCAGTGACGGTATCTTAACCCCGGTTTCAACCGGAAGAAGGACCGTTAAACGGCGGGGGTAACTATGACCCTCTTAAGGTAGCGTAATACCTTGCCGCTTAATTGGCGGCTTGCATGAAGGCCCAACGAGAGTCCTACTGTCCCTGCCTGGAAGCCGGTGAAACTGACATTACTGGTGCACAGTCCAGTACCTTCCACCTGAAAGCGAAGACCCCGTGGAGCTTTACTGCAACCTGTCGTTGTATTGCGATATTGCATGTGTAGAGTAGGTAGGAGATTTTGAATACCGGGCGCCAGCTCGGGACTAGTCACCAGTGAAACACTACCCTTTCAGCATTGTAATGCTCACTTTTTCGGAAGGACACCGGTAGGCGGGCAGTTTGGGTGGGGCGCCACGCCCTCGAAAATATAACAAGGGCGCCCAATGGTCGGCTCAGGTAGGTCAGAAATCTACCGTTGAGTGCAAGGGCAAAAGCCGGCTTGACGTGGATTAGAACAATAACAATCCACGATGCGAAAGCAGGGCCTAGCGAACCAACACATTTCATTTGTGGGAGGTGTTGATAACAGAAAAGTTACCCCGGGGATAATTGAGTTGTCGCCGGCAAGAGTTCATAACTACTTGCCAGATTTTTCGGGCATGATAGTGAATCTATCGACCCGGCGGCTTGCTACTTCGATGTCGGTTCTTCCTATCCTGGTGGTGCAGCAGCTGCCAAGGGTGGGGTTGTTCGCCCATTAAAAGGGATCGTGAGCTGGGTTTACAACGTCGTGAGACAGTTGTGTTGCTTTTTGGTGGAAGTGCATTGGTGCCTGCGGGGAAGGAGCCTTTAGTACGAGAGGAACGGGGCTTCGTGGCCTCTAGTCTACCAGTTGTCTGACAAGGCATTGCTGGGCAGCCACGCCGCAATGGATAAGAGCTGAAAGCATCTAAGCTCGAAGCCACCCCTAAAACGAGGCACCTTATGACTCTCATAGAAGATGAGGTTGATAGAACTGGGGTGTAAGTGCGAAGTGCCTTGGTGCGACGCATTCAGCCCGCAGTTACTAATCGTCATAATCACTGTTGTACTAGAAGTTTGACTAGGCGGCTTGTCCGTCTAACAGGTTGTGTATGGCATCTTATCTATTTTTTATCGTTCCAGTTGTATTGAGTTTGCTGTCCGGCAAGCCTCCGATTCCATTTGTTATAGATTATAATCTCTTGCATCCGGGCATGAATGCTACGCACACTGGAGGAGAAATGCTCTCAAATCAAACCAATCGTTTCTCCTCCGTGCCTCAACGGCGTTTGTGTTCGTACTTCGCTCTTCCCCGTTTCGGCAGCCCGCAGTTACTAATCGTCATAGCTACAATAGTACTAGAAGCTGGACAATTTCGGCTTGTCCGTTATACAGGTTGTATATGGCATCATCATTTATTTTGTAAGCAATTGAATACGATAGCGTATACGCTGTAACTGAAACCTGGATAACGGCCAGCCCAATTCTTCGAATTGCGCTTTTCAACAAAAACTGATTGATTATCGTGGGCATAAATTTTGTTGAGCCAGCTGAAAACAAATCCAAGGAAAACTATACTAGTTTTCAGCGCAGCCCGGCGGCGAACGAAGTTCGCCTAGATATTGGCTCTTGCATGCCCGCAGTTACCCTCGCTCCTATATCGGACTGGGCCCGTGCTCGCAAGCCGCCTGAGGCTCGGTGGTTTGGGGCTCGACCCGCCTGTTCGGATTGGCTATCCAGAAGAGGACCGCGGCGCTGAACCCGGCCACCGAGACGACCACCCAGGGTATCCCTAAAAAACCGAAGAACAGGATGAACATGAACCCGGCGATGATGAAGAGATTTCCGACCGTCTTGTTCGGCTCCTCCCAGTTAATCATGAAGTCGGCGCGCCTCCAGGCCATGCCTATGAGGATGAACATTATGGCCAGGAAGACGTGGCCCACCCAAATGGTCCCGGCAATGCTGTATCGCGTGGACGTGTAATAATAATATTGATAATAAGGTGAGTATTGCTCAATGGCATCCAGGGTGAGGACGAACATGATCACCGGCGCGACAATCGAGAATATCAGCGCCACCAGACCCGTGTAAGACCCGAAATGCCGATAAAGGCCGAACAGGCCCAGACCCAGCAGGATGCAGCCGCCCATCAACAGGATGGTGGACAGAATCAAGGTTCCATAGGTGAAGCCCCCCTCGAACTCCATGAAATTGCCTTCGGTAATGCCGTACAGGGGAATAACCGCGAGAATCGTGGCCGCCAGACCGACCATGAAGGCGCCCGCCCCGCCGAACAGGAGGAAACTGTTACCGTTACGGAGACCGGTGAAACCGGGCGGACCCGCCACCATGGAAGCCCTGGGGTGCTTCGGAGGAAGTGGCTGAGGTTTATTCTCAACCTTCACACCATTCCGGGGCCAGGTCGAGTCCTTCTTCCCCTTCGGAGGCCCCCAATTCTGGTGCCCGAAAATGGGACAGACGAACGACTCCAACAGCAACCCGCAATTCTGGCAATACTTCACACCCTCACCTCAAAACAACTATTGTCAGGGACAATATAAAAGCAGATTGGTACACCTTTTTGTCTAGTATAAAAACTCATTGGTACAGTCTTTTGTAAAGGTTTTTACCCGCGACCGTTCGGTGAATGCAACTGGATTGGTGTATCTAAAGATTTTTTTTTATTATTATTTATGGAGAAGTGTATGAAAACATTGATACAAATACGAGATAATTACTTATACCATTATAATCATGTCATCAAACAGGAGGAAGGAAATGTTATCTAGAAAGAGTCTCTTTACGATAAAGAGAGGCGTGGGAATGAAGAGTATCGTGATGGTTACGGGAATGATGATGCTTATAAGCACGATTGTAGTTAGTGGTTCCACAAATGATAATGAATTGATGTCAGGTCCCGTCCACAACATCGACACCGACGAATATTTCAATGAAATCCAGACTGCGATTGACGATCCTGATACACTGGACGGGCATACGATCGAGGTTGCTGCCGGGACTTACTATGAGAATGTAAAGATTTCAAAATCCCTAACGATAAATGGTGCGGGTATTGGCAAATCTATTGTTAATGGGCGACACATTCACGATTGTTTCCAACCAATTTACCCTGATTGGCCGGATTTCATCTCAATTCAAAATTTTACCCTCGTTGATGGAGGAAAGCCCGGCCATGCTGTTGGCGGGGGGGTTCAACTTGATTTAGTGTCTTCTTTTAGCGTTAAAAACTGTTACATCACATCATGTGAGGCCGTTCATGGGGCTGGAATTTCCATAGATGGGGGAGAGGGCATCATTGACCGTTGCATCATTACGAATGGTCGGGTAGAAAACCATGGTGCAGGAATGCAAATCAGAGGAGGAGCCAGCGTAAGCATTACGAATACTGTAATTTATAATAATCTAGCCAATGATTCTGACCACACCACAGGTTATGGTGGAGGGATAATGATCGGCACTAATCCTGGAGAAAGCCCAAACAGCGTATATATGAAAAATAATATAATACGAAATAATTTCCATTTAGATAAGGGAACCATATTGGTTCCAGACCAGATTTACATCCGCGGCTCAAATGATGTCAATCTTACCTATACAAATATTGAAGAAGGTTTCAGTGGAACAGGTAATATTGACCTAGACCCACTTTTCGTAAATCCTTCGATTGATGATTTCCATTTGCAGCCAACATCACCCTGCATCGATGCCGGCGACCCTGCTGACCAGGTTCCGCCCGGGGGCGGTTCGAGGATAGATATGGGTGCTTATGAATATTATCAAGGTTCTTCTGGCCCAGTCCACAACATCGACACCGACGAATATTTCAATGAGATTCAAACAGCGATTGACGACCCAGATACCTTGGACGGGCATACTATTGAGGTTGCGGCTGGAACGTATAATGAGAATGTGATAATCAACAAAGAGCTCAACCTGGAGGGTGAAGGGAGAGATATAACAACTATCCACGGTGGTAATAACGGGCACGTTGTCGAGATTGTTTCCGATCATGTTTATTTGTCTGGATTCACCCTTAGAAACAGCGGTATAAATCAATTCGGAGTATACATAAATACCGCATCGTACTGTAGAATCTTTGACAACATAATGAGTGATAATACAGATGACGGAATATCCCTTGACTACTCAAATAACAGTGTTATAACTGGTAATATCATTCGTGACAACGGAAATGATGGGATAGTTTTGCGATATGGTAGTAGTTGGAATATAATTGCTAATAATGCGATTTACAACCATGACTTTCAAGGAATAGATATATATTCCTCCAGTGAAGTCTACAATCAAATAATCAATAACGATATTTTCTCAAACAGAGGTGGTGTTGATATCGGGAAGACTTCAGATTATAACTTGGTTAAAGATAATAGAATACATGACAATTCAGGAGCAGCCATCTATCTTTGGGGAGCAGAATATTGTGATATAATCAACAACACAATGGAAAATTCGGGCAAGGGCATCTGGATATCCTGGCAGGGCTGGTACAATAACATTTACCATAATAGTTTTATCAATAACACCGAGCATGTATTTAGCGATGGAAGACCGTGCTATTTTGATGACGGATATCCGTCTGGTGGTAATTACTGGGATGATTACACTGGACCAGACATGTACTCCGGTCCAAATCAGGACAAACCAGGCAGTGATGGCATAGGAGATATAAATTACACTGCAATAGGTGGTGCAACTGGAGGGGTTGACAACTATCCTCTAATGGCACCGTGGGGTACTCAAATGACAACAGCAACCGCAACCGGACCCCAGGGCGCACATCACGATCCAACGATAACCATTACATATGACTGGACAGAAACACCGACCGCTGTGGACATTTATTATTCAACAGATTCTGGCAATAGCTGGAATTACCTCGGAACAGATATGAGTGTTGACGGTTCATTCGATTGGGGACCCGGTTCGAATCCAGCACCAAAGCCCTCGAAATATTACTGGATTGCCAATGCACAAAACTGTGCTGATGATGTTGGTGTTCCAGTAAATGGCACACCTCCAGAAGCAGGCCCATTTAATTGGAAAACCTTTGATCTGACCATTAACGATATGCAACCTCTTTTGAGTCCCACTGACAATTGGGCGTTCATTTCCATACCCCTGGATGTGAACGGTGATTTGCTCACCGTATTCGACGATGCCAATTGGGGCGATGGGGGAACAACCTGGGATTATATCCAATGGTATGATGCAAGTGACCAGGCCGATCCCTGGAAATCCTATTCAATCGACCGGCCTCCAGAGTTAAACGACATGGTCAATGTAGATAACACAATGGGTTTCTGGATCCATTTAACGAGCAATGATGGTGATGGCGCCTTAACTGTAGGTGAGGGGACAGCAGCAGTCACAACAAACATTAACCTATATGCTGGTTGGAACCTCATTGGCTATCCGACATTGAATCCTGAAAGAGTCAAAAAGGCTCTGAGAGGTACAGGTGCAGACGAGGTTATGGTCTTCGATCCAGCTGAACCTTATCGCATTATAGAAGCGAGACCAAATCATATTATGACACCGGGAGAAGGCTACTGGGTCCACGTGCCCGCGGACACCGTATGGGTCGTGGACTGGTAACCCAGCACTGCCTGGGTCTTGAGATTCCTGCCCATGGGAAGAATTATGCGGGCGGGGGTTGAAAAGGGTTTTGCTTGTATACGCATGCTGAAAGTAGCAAGGGAACTTATTACCCTACACGACCGAGGAGCCAGTTTTCTTGTTTACGCCCGTGAACTATATTCATCCAAGGGATTGTAGATAAAAACCTGGACAACATCTCCTGTTATGGCATCAATATTAATACCGAGTGATACACGGGGCGGATCCGGATATGAAGTATTTTGATAGTATTCTGTAGGTATTTCCTCCTCTGGGATTTCATAATTCCACATAAGATCGCAGTAGGTATTATTCACTCTATCCTTCATTAATACATAACTTGGTCCTTGCGGATTATTTTCAGATATGAAATTCCTAACCGTATCATTTGATAAGGCAATTTCATAAGCTTGATTACTATCGATGTTAAAATCTGAAATATCATAACCTCGAAACCGAGCCGTCTCAATTCGATGTGTGTTTTCACCTCTGGTTCTTACAGTAATGAATATTCCTTCCGAGTTGTAATGGTGCCAGGAACCATATGCATTTGGCACTACATACAGGAGGTGCCATTCTGAATAAGTGCCGTTATCAACCATCTTGGAAGTTGACTGCATGAGAATTAAAACAGCATCATCACGCAGAGAGTAAGCAATATCATCTGCTATCGATTTTGCTTCAGCTGCGGTAATCCCAACTTCAGCAGGCTGGAGTGTGTAAGTAGCTACGACGACAATAATGATTATTACGACTATCAGAACCAAGACAGTTCGGTATTTTTTTCCAAGACCAGTTCCTGTCATTCTTCCCACACCCACTCTCAATTATAAAATGAATATAATAATCTATCATTGACATGTCGGTTTTGAGGTACTTGCCCATGGGAAGAAATATGTGGGCGGGGGTTGAAAAGGGTTGTGGCTGATTTCCACTGATTAAGGTAGTGAGGACACTTACTACTTGTGCTTATCTAGAAAGGGCCGTTTGTGAAATCTAACCGAAACCTTAAATATTAGGGCATTCTAATCGTAATATCCAGGAGTGGATCAAATAAGGAAGAGTTACGCTATAGTTGTAGGGACGCTGGTGGTCTTAAGTACCGTTTTTGTAAGTGCGTATTTTGTGGCAACAAATGATACAAACGATGATAATCATGAGGATGATAATGTAAATGAGGATATTATTGCCGAATGGCACTTCGATGAGGAAGATGGCCAAACCGCTTTTGATACCAGCGGTAATAATAACCATGGTGTCTTAGGTTCTTCAGACGGTGATGATCCAAATGACCCCTCTTGGACAACAGGCATAATGGGAGGGGGATTGAGCTTTGATGGAGACGATTTCGTAGAAATGGGTGCCCAAGTCAGTGAAATGGTTTCACATCATGTGAATTTCACCTTTGAGATGTGGTTTAAAGCAGACGTAGTGTCAAATGGTGGAATTCTCAGTAATTACAATGGCGGTTCAGATCACAATTTCCAGTTTGAAATGACTGACGATCCCGGTGTCAATTTATATCTTTGGAATGAATACGACGAAATCGAAGGCGGATATTCTTTGGACCGTTCAATAGAAACCGATTGGTGCCATGTTGTTCTAACCCATGATGGTTATTACAAGCGTACAATTATCAATGGTCATATAAGGGGAGAGAGTGGTAGTGATTATGACGATACGAAAATTAGGCATTCCACCGCGACCACTTACATAGGTGCCTCAGGCAATCCCTTGTTGGGGAATACTTCATATTTCAAAGGTACCATTGATGAAGTGACAATTTGGTCTAAATCATTTACTATTAGTGAAATACAGGAAAGGTATGGCCGAATGATAAGCGGTTCGGACGAATCGGTGGATTTATCAATAGCTAATGAGGACATAACAATATCAAATCCATCGCCGTCGAGCGGAGAGGAAATTTCGATAACTGCCAGTGTAAATAACATTGGCGATGTGAACGTAAGCTGCACTGTTTCGTTCTACCTTGACGGAATGGACGCCGAGGACCTCATTCATCGGGAATATGATGTTTATGTGCCGGTAGGTGGAACGACCGATGTAACCTACGATTGGACAGTAAGTGGTGGACCCGGTGGTCGAAGCATAATATTTGAAATCGCAGATTCTAACCCAGCGGAAACAAACTTATTCAATAACCAGGCTTACTACGGTTTCAATGTTACTGCATCTTAATTCCTATCTATCAGGGCCCAGATAATGGGACCTGAAATAGTGAGATACTCGCCCGTGGGAAGAAATGTGTGGGCGGGGGTTGAAATAGATTATGCCTTACAATTACCTTTAATAAACCCGGAACCGATTTGGGTAGCATGCAAAAGGAGCTCGTGGCGAGGGACTGCCCCAAATGCGGCGGTGCACTGGAACTTCCTCCCGATTTCAAGCAGGGGACGTGCAAGTATTGCGGTTCCACGATAACGTTTCCAGTTCACAGGGTCGACTACTCGGTGAGAAACCAGGAGTTGATCGTCACCCGGGACGGCGTCGAGACCTCATATGATTCGGTCGATGACCTGCCCGAAGACCTGCGCTGGCATTATCTGATGATAGAAATCCAGAGGAACAGGGCGGCTGGACCGCACGGTCCAAAGACCTCCAAGATAAACATCGACGGAAAG
>DAOVAY010000092.1 GCA_030670795.1 Methanobacteriota archaeon
ACCAAGGTTGTCTATTCCACGAATCCCAACCCGGATGCCGGAGTTAACAGCACGGCATATTCCGGTGACATGGTGACCGAGCACGGGATCATGCTATTTCCCCTGCTGCCAAGTACGACATATTATTTCTACGTATCATCAACCGATGGACTAGGACAGACCCAGGTAGATAAGAATGAAAGTTTCTTCTATCAGATAACCACCGGACCCCCGGACGTCACCGCTCCGGTCATCAGCAATGTGCTGGCGTCAGTTACCGATACCACTGCCGAGATAACCTGGGACACAGACGAGATCGCCTCGGGCAGTGTGAACTATGATCTGGACTTGACCCTTGATTATGTCCAGGCCAACCTTCACCTGACGACGGGCCACAGCATCATGCTCTATGACCTATCGCCATCCACAATGTATTATTTCTCGGTCAGCTCAAAGAACCCATCTGGACTGAACACCGTGGATGATAATTCGACTAACCTTTACAAATTCACCACCACCGCTCCCGATATTATGAATTACTACTGGGGCAATATGGATTCCTTCACAGGATATTCTGCCGGAATACTGGACCCCGATGCGGCCTACACTTACGCCAATGGCGGCCCCGGAGCTCCCGGGACAGACCACCTGGTTATAAGTGAGGTGTATTTCAACACGCCCGGCGCTGATAACGAGGGCATTACGTTCGTCGAGTTGTATAACCCCACCGATACGCCAATCACTTTCACAGCCGGCGACCCGTGGTATCTCAACCACATCAACGGTCTGAACGATGCCGAATTATGGAGTGCCACTCTGGATTCGGGAACCATTCTGGCACATGGCTTCTTCCTGATAGGCGGAGCAAGCCTGTCATATGACATCGAGAAACCGGGCACCCTTCAGAACGGACCGGACAGTGTCAGACTGGAGCACCCCGCAGGAACATTCATCGATGTCGTGGGTTATGATGGGACAGGTTCCGGAACCTCCTTTGACGGCCCGGAGAACTATGAAACAACCCCCATACCCACCCTCACAGAGGGGCACTCGGCGGAAAGGAAGTCAGGCAGTGTTCATGTCGAGGATGAAGGAAATCAGCAGGACCTTGATGACAATGACGCTGATTTCTATGAGAGGGTAACACCGCAGCCCCAGGATTCAGGCAGTCCGATTGAAATACCGTCTGTGGGCACAGGCCCCGACATTGACGTACTTGGCATCAACGATTACTCCATTGATCTGGATGCCGGAGAATGGCTTGACGGTCAAACGCAGGAGGCCGCCCACACCGTGAACGGAGATTTCATAGCTATGTACGGCCAGCAATTGGCAAGCGGCGAGGAAGATTACGGTCAGATCAGTGCATACGATTCTACACCCGACGAGTTGGCCGCCGGAAATCCTCTTGTTAACCTGCAAGATGCCTACCAATGGATAAATGACCACGGTTCAATCGGCATTTTCAGCGCACCGGGATACAGGGGAACATTCGAAGATATGGAATTCAATGAAAGTGCCGACCAGTACATGAACGCCCTTCAGATTCTCGGCGGATACCTCTACTTTGATTATGAGTATTATTTCAATCTGGGATTGAGGAACGGCTGGCACTATGGGGCTCTTGGAGGGCAAAGGAACACGAACGGCAACTGGGGCAACCAGTTAAACGGCTACGGCAAGATAGATATGACAATGTTCAAGGCTCCGGATTTGACAACTGCCAGTATTGAAAATTCACTCAGAACGATGAACTTCTACGCCTTCGAGGCAGACACGCCATCTCCATCTGCCGACCCGCCAGTTGAAGACCCGATATACCTCAATTTCTCGGTCAACGGATATGATATGGGACAGGAGTTCACAGACAGCAATGACCTGGAATTCATGATCGATCTGGATGCCTCCAATCCATTCTATGAGGTCGAACTTCTGGAGGACGGTGTTGTCATAGGAACATGGAGCTCCAACCCCACCACAAACCTGGATTGGGCATTCACCCACACCACAACCCCTGGCCACCACTATTACTATGTGAGAGGCAACCAGACAGATGCAGAGAACAGCAACTTCTGGTCTACTCCCATCTGGGTGTACAACCCAGCATTGTCCCTTCCGGACGATGCACCAGTTATATCTGATGTGATGCACTCGCCCAACAGCCCGATGAGCACTGACAATGTGCTTTTCACGGCCAACGTCTTTGACACTGAGGATGCCATTGATATGGTATATCTGCGGTACTCTGTGGATGGTGGGGCGTACACCAATGTGGAGATGAAGGATGACGGGCTGGGCGCAGATGCAGTTGCAGGGGATGGCATATTCTCTTACGAAATGGCGGCAATGGGCGACGGCACCAACATCCACTATTACATAGATGCGAGGGACGATGCAGGCCAGCAGGACAAGAGCCCGTCCGACGCACCTGATAACTATTACTCGTTCTATGTAGGACTCCGTGTCCTGATAAACGAGGTCTATGCAGATGCTTATGATACGGTTCCGAGCCTCGGTTCGGAAGGCTCCGAGTTCATCGAGTTCTACAACCCGACCGGAGGACTTGTGGACCTGCTCGATTTCACCATAGAGAGCTATGTCAGCGGAGATAAATGGGCCTTCCCCACTCACAATATGGCCGACGGGGACTACGTGGTCACAGCCAGGGATTCATGGTATGATACTACACCGAACCAGGGTGGCTACAGGGACGACCCACAGCTTACAGAACCAGGGGAGCAGGACCCTCCATTATTCGAGATGTACGACTCGGGCGATGTCTACGATGACCCTGGCTCGGAAAACATGATACTGGATTTCGGCAACACAGAGATAAAGATGGGTAACGACTACGACTGCCTGATTCTCAGGAACGAGATGGAAACGGTCATAGATGCCATGGAATGGGGCAGGGATTACAGCTGGATACCCGGAGAGCCTTCGGTTGTAGCACCGGAGGAATGCTCACTGCACAGGGACAGCGACCACACCGACAACGATGACAGCTACGGCGACTTTTCGGTCATAGGCAACCCCACGCCCGGACTGGACATAACGCTGCCCACCATAAACGATGTACAATGGACGCCAGAAAATCCTGCTCAAACCGAGATAGTGACAGTGACGGCCAGGGTTCTGGACGATTCATCGGCACCGGGGGCCAACCTCTATTACGTGGTCAACGGGATCACACCTTTCACCCCTGTCGTGATGGCAGACGACGGCGTCGCGCCCGACCTCTTGCCAGGAGACGACATATTCACATGCCAGATACCCGGCCAGAACGAGAACGACGTTGTCGATTTCTACATTGACGGATACACGGGCCCGATACACTCGTACAGCCCCTACGGAGCCGGACCTCCTGCTTATGCTGACAACTACTCCTACGTGGTCTCGCCGCACCTGGTCATAAGCGAGGTCTACTACAACGCATCGGTCAACACGAATGTGCTGCACAACAGCAAGTTCATAGAGATATACAACCCGACCGGAAGTTCAGTGGACATGAGTGACTTCATTCTACAGGGCGAACCGACGTGTTGGTCTAGGCAGTGGGGCTTTCCCGCGGGAACGACACTGAACTCCGGTGAACTGCTTGTCGTGGCCAACAACGCCGGTGATGCGGCGAACGAGGGCTTCTACACGGAGTTTAATCCTATTGCACCAAACTTCGAAACAGTTGACGAGGATACCCCGGAGGGTCCGGATTATGACAACCCGGCAGTCCAGAATATGACGCTGGTGATAGCAGACAGCTTTGACAGTCATTTCGAGCTGGACGGTGACCCGTATTATGATGCAATATACCTGAAGCACAGCGGCGGCGCGATAATCGACAGCATGGAATACGGCATTGAGGGCGAGAACGTTCCGGGCGAGCCTGCGGTCACGACCGAGGTCGGTTTCTCCCTGTCCAGGGACGCCCTTGGAACTGACACCGACAACAGCCTTGTGGATTTCACGCCAGGATTGCCGACGCCGGGCTCTCTTCCGGTCGCTCCATCATCGTATGACATCCCCATAACTGGCACTGGCTGGCAGTTCATGTCTTTCCCGATAACTGCCACAGGAGATGTTCTGACGGTCTTCGACGACGCGGCATGGGGGGGAGACGGCGGAACGACCTGGGACATGAT
>DAOVAY010000037.1 GCA_030670795.1 Methanobacteriota archaeon
ATGACCGCCCAGTGCAAACAAACAGCCGAAGTACGCGCTGTCGTCCCCGTCGTTGCTTAACGTGAAATCGTTGTCTGTTATGTTGATCCAGGCCTGTCCGGTCAAGTCCTCGGCCGATGCCCAGATGAAACCACGGGTGCTTCCGCCGTCGTGCATCTCGCATTCAAAGGTGTTGTTGTAGATGTCCGCATAAAGGTATTCTGACCCGAACTCGTCGTAGAAATCGCCCAACTCAATAAAGCCACCATTGTAAAGATATTCATCCGACATCTCTTCATATCTGAGATAGTTGCCGCTGATGTCCGCCCTAAGCGTTTCCAAAGCGTTGACCCAGAAGAACCCTGAATTCCCGGTATCATCGTTATAATAGATAGATTCAACTACAAATTCATTGTTCTTTATTATCGCTGTTGTGTTGTTTGGCGTATGGGTTTCGTCATCCTCCTCAACGCCTATTCCCAGTATGTTCTGTCCATAGTCAACACCGCCAAGACACATATAGTTCGTGTAGAACCTATTGTCCTGGAAATCGACATACAGGTTCTCGATGGCACCGAATTTCCAGACATGCATGAAGTTGGGAGCGGTCGGACCGCCTGCGTCGTAGAATATATCCACTTCATTGCCGTAAACGTAGGCGTAGTGGTTCTCTGGTCGGCTGTCATCCGCGTCCCAGGCGTCGCCCATCATGTATACGCCGACACACTCGTAGACACCGTAGAAGTAATTGTCAATGAGGGTTGAATACAAATTATATTCTGCTGACGTCCAAAGAGCCGCACCCAGAGACCAACCGTCATCCGGCAGCCCCGCGTCCCAGACATTCCTGGCAAGCACGTATGTCACATTGTCACAGGGGTCCTCCGAACTATCTGGCGGTTCCATTTTTCCGATGCGCACTCTGTCGCATTTATTATAATATTCACTTCCGGTAAGGAAGTTATCCACGAAGGTTACTGTTGTGTTGCTCTCTGCTTTGAACAGGGTGTGGCCGTCATTGCCCATGAAGGTGTTGTTGGCCGCCGTGACCGTCAATTTATGGCTTATTCTTCCGCCATCTTCGTATCCTACCCAAAGGCCGCCGCAATAGTTCTCAATGAACAGGTTCCTCTCGACCAGGCCGTCAATGGTACCGCCGTCCTCGGTTAAAAAGGCCAAGGCACCGCCCATGTCTGATGTTGGTGCGTTGTTTCTCCAGAAGACGTTGTCATGGGCATTTGCGTTTACATAGGTACCCGCAATGATATGGAAACCGTAACCGTTCTCAGAAACGTTCATGTTGAATATTTCCATATTGATTGTCGGAGCTGTAAGATACATTCCATAATCGCCGTTATTGATTAGGTTATTATTTGATATGACGCCGGTAATATTGTAGAACGGATTGGTCAAGTTTCCAATATAGACGCCTATACCGTTGTGGTCAGAAATGTTGTTATTCGCTAAAGATGCTGGTAAGCAGCTGTCGAAGATTAAGCCATGTTCGCCATCAGCAACTAGACTGTTCTCAATAGTAACATCGTTAGATCGTATGTATATACCACTCCACTGGTTCGGCGGGAAATCCGTGTTGTTACCCGCATACTGTATTTTGCTGTTCTGGACATTCACAGTCGAACCACTTTGTATCCAGAAGTTGTAGGTGTCGGCTGTGTTGTTGGCGGTAATGTTCGATGCGTCTGTATCCCCTACATCCATCGGTGTAAGACCATCGCCACCGTCATCCAAGGTTAGCGCTCCGCCGTTCTGAACCTCAACATGGTATCTGGCGGTCGCGCTGCAGTTCATAAATATTGTCGAATTCACAAGGCTTAGTGTGGAACCCGCCGGAATTGTGATGTTTCCTGTCACATAGACTCTTTCATCCGTCCATGTCGTAGTTCCAGCAGGTGCTACCCAATCACCATTTATCACTATATCATTCACACTGTGTGATGGTGGACTGCCAGCAAACACAAGTGATGTGTTCGCAAATACAATCCCAACCATAGCCATACATATCAATATCGCGCTAATTTTTCTCGTTATCATGGACAAAACCTCCACGTAAATCCTCTCTTAATCATGTATTATTTCATGAGAAACAAACAATTCTATAAATATCTGTGCTTAACAATTGTTAAGACAGTAGAATAACTAATCCTCTAATTTGATAGACCCCGCTATCATTCTGCCTTGGGTTCATCCAGCCTTTGCTCTTTGGACATGGGGGGCTTAAATATTTTTCCTTTGTAGAAAAATAGAATAAAAACTACCATTACCAATGGGATGACTATTAACACCCACCAAATCTTCGATAATAAAGATGAGGCCGTCGGTATTGCGTCGGCTTCATCGGAATAAGGGGATTCATTCGGGGTCGGGGCATCGTCGAAAGCGGTTATCACGTAGTAATAACTGACGCCGTTTTCAAGTCCTTCGTCCTCCCAAGTGGTATTTACTGCACCTATTGTAGCTACTTGTTGATAGCTACTTCCTGAAAGTGTAGACCTATAGATGTTGTACCCTGCAAGATCTAGCTCATTGTTCGGGCTCCAGGTAAGCTCCAACTTGCCATCCCTGGCAAGATTTCTTACAGTCAAATCTGTGGGTGCGGCAGGTGCTTCATCATCCACTATCTCGACTGTTACGTTCTTCCATTGACCCCAATTATCGAACACGTCCCTTCCTCTTACTGAGACATTGTAGTTACCCCTTTCCCAGAGTGTGATATCAATGGATATTGTCACCGTTTCAATCTGCTCGTTGAATGCACCATCCAATACAGTGACTGTTGACCAACTTGCATTGATATCTTCCGGAGCTATGTCATTAAGAACGCCCCAATCCACATCAATGATATTGGAGTCCCCGAGACCGGCATCATCAAGAGTGGCAGTCAACCAAATGGTTGTCATGGATGTTCCAATGTCTTGAGGTTCAACGGTTGGACCAATCGTGACCAAGGGTCCCTGGTCATCATATATTGTAATATTGACTTGCTTCCAATCGCACCAATTATTCGCTTCGTCTGTTCCATGAAACCATAGTGTATAATCGCCTTTTGTCCATTGAAAGATATCTATTGTGGCTGAGATTGTTTCGTTTACTTCATCAAATGCACCATCCGACGGAGTCATGGGATTCCCTGTCCCGTTATTGATAGCGGGATAGCTTGAGGAAAGATACCATTCTGCATTTGTGATGTTGGAATACCCATAACCTTGGTCATCAATAGTAACATTCAGCCAAATCGTATCGATTGATGTTCTGATTACTCCTGGCTCAACCATTGGACCGATAGTAATTTCGGGCGCGGTTTCATCATCGAGAACTGCTTTAACTTCTGTGGTTCCTTCCATAGAAAGTGTTGTGTTGAAGCCACAGAAACCACTTTTTGTAACATTGAGAGAATATGGAGCATGATATGTGATGTTGTTAGAGGTGGTTAGATACTCGGTCAGAATCATGTTTCTTATGCTACCGTCTGGGCCGGTTGTAACATTATATCTCAAAACACCGGTTGCATTCCTGATTATTACCAGAGCATCCTCGATGGGTAGACCATTGCACTCTGGGAAAACATGAAGATACCATTTTACTGTAAGGTTCGAATTCGATGATATTGCCACTTTCGTTTTGTTAAAGGTCGTATTTAATAATATAGGATGACTAGTCTCCAAAAGATTAAGCGTTGTTATTGTGGCCTCCCCTATTGTCGAGTTCGTTATTTGAGGGGATGAGGATTTCAGATACAGTGAATTTGTACCGTTTTCCATGATACATTTTTCAATTTTCACGTTCTCCACAGAGGAGAGATAATAGTTTACTGAACCTTGTGAACTTGTCACATTCTCGATTGTAATATTGTATGAGTCCTGGCAATAAAAATTATAAGTGTTCTGAGTTAATTCTGTGTTACATAACGATATGTTATCTACGTTGGTGAAATACAGGCCTCTTGTGCCATTTGTTATTTTAAGGCTGTTGAGTGAGATGTTGGAGCAATGTACAGTTACCAGCTGACCGACGTTCATCATTCGAGAAACTTCGATGGTTAAATTTTGGAAAAGGAGCTCTGGCTCTTGATAGTAATAATAGGCTGACATACCGTTCACAGTATTATTAATTGGAATCTCATTGTCCCAAGTTGTTCCAGCTGGATCCAAATACATTCCTGTTTGAGAGGCTAGCTTGGTAATAGTATTGTCCCATAACTGATTACCAATACTGGCGTTTGCGAGACCTACGCCGTATTTGTTGTCTTGAATATTGTTATTTTCAATAATATTGTTGTCAGAATTAATCTGCAGATATATCCCATGACCCGCTGATGCTGTATTCTCTCTTACGATATTGTTAGAAACCGTAGAATTTTCAACATTAATTAAAGAAAGGCCATATGAACCATTAGTTGCGGTGTTATTCATTATGTCAACATAGGTGCTGTTTGCTATGATTATCTGGCCAAGGTTTGCCATCAAAGGTTCTTGAACATCAAGGTTCTCCACTTTTTCATGAATAGCCGGGGTGCCGAATAAATTATAGTAATACCTGAGCCATTCTCCATTCACCGTGTTGTTCACAGGAATCGTGTGGTTCAGCGAATCGGTGTTGATGTAAAAGCCGTAATTGGTATCCGATTTGGTTATCGTGTTGTTGAAGAGGACATTGTGCTTCGAGAAAGAGTCGAGGGCAATCCCGTACATATTGTTATCCAAATCATTGTCATAAACCGATACCTCACTGGAATTATAGATCCTTAGCCCGCTAGAGGAACAACTTGAGATGTCGTTATTGAAAATCTCAGTATTTCCTCTCGTCGATTGAACGCGGATACCATCACCAGAGGTTGATGTGCTGTCGAATGTGCCGACCTTAGAGGAGATGTCATTGTAAAATATCTTGCTATCGTTTGATGAATACATCCATATTCCTGGTCCATCTCCTCCGGATATCGTGTTGTTGTTTATTTTTGCCTTCACATTTCTTGTGGGATACGCCCATTGTTCAGGAGCGTCGTTGGCTTCAGAATCATCTATCCATCCCAACTTGAATCCGCCCCCTTCGACATCACTAACTGTATTGTTTTCCAGCGTGACATTGAGATTGTATATGGCCTTTAAACCCATTGCGCCGCTGTCCAATATGCCTTCGAATATGTTGCTCTTCACAACAACAGTTGCGTTATTAGGTGTGGTATCTGGAGTTCCGGCCTTGAACCACCCTATCGAAACCGAACCACATGACATCAACCCGTCTGGGTGGTATATCCTATTGTATGAAACATTGGTTGTCAACGAATCTACCGCGCAAATCCTGAGTGCTCCGGCAGCTATGTTCGTGATGTTATTTTTATAAATATCCGCAGTGACAATTTTTGTACCTGGCTCTTCATTGATTTCCTTTGATAACTTCCCTATATGAATCCCGTTTTGCGTTCTTGGAACTATCACCTCATTGTGAGACACATTTGCTTGGAGATAGTCCGTGGCAAACAGCATAATAGCACCGTCGTCCCCGCTGAAGCCACTACGCCATATTTCATTATCTGTAACATTAACGTATAAGCACTTTGCTGGTGGTTCGGAAGATTCAAAACCGACCCGGATTGGGGCTATTCCTTCATTTTCAGATATGTTATTTCCCGTGAAATTTGCTCTTATTACACATTGGGAAGGTGTGCCCCATAAGCCAATCCCCCCTTCACCCAAATTAGATATGATGTTATTGTCAGATATCGTAGCATTTATTGACTGGTTTCCAATTACGATTACGCCCCCTTCTTCATTATTTGATATTACATTATTGAATAAGTCAATATCTATTATTTGGCCTTCTACAAAAATCCCAGTAAATTCATTACCGGATATATTAGAATCAGAAATTGAGATGTTGAAATGATGTGTTGATGCCGTGTCATTTAAAAAATAAACGCCATTGTATATGTTATCTTTTATCGTGCAATTTATTATTGTTGTATTTGCGGAGTCGACTACAATTCCATTTGCACTATCTCTGATTTCACTATTTTTTATCGTGACATTATCGGATAATACCTTCAAGCTAGATTTTTCAGCGTCTACTTGCCCATGCAGCAAGCCACAATTACTAATAACGCTGTTGTTTACTTCCAGTATTGCGGTTTTATTGACCTGGAAAAAGTATCCGAAATCGAAGGGCAGATTATTCGTTATCCAGGACGCGTCTCCGGTTGTTGTTGTGTCATTATCAGTATCGTTAACGTAAAAATGCCCTCCGTCCCGAACCACTATTCGATAAGCGCCATCACTCACTGTTACGTTCATGTGTAATGTGACGTTAACAAATTCCAAAACGCCTGTTGCATTTATGGTGAGATTCCCAGTAAGTACAATAATTTCATTTGAGTAATTTCTATAATCGTCAACGTACCAGTCTCCATCAATATATTGTAGGCCATCAATCAAATCATTTGGAGGGGGCGCGCCGCCTCCCTCCGAAATATCCGGAACAATAATTAACGAGCTCAATATGAGAGCGATTACTAACAACATTCCTGAATATTTTATTTTCACTTTTCTCACCACAACAGAGAAAAAGGAGGATGTATAGCCTATATAAAATTCTTTAGCCGATTTTAATAATCCAGGCAATAACATTAAATATCTGAGAAATTTTCCCATCCAACCCAAGAATACCGTAGGAGGAACAACTGTTGGAATTCAAGATTCATGCACTCATCGCATCTTTTATTATCATTTTTGTAATTGAAGCCTTTCTTTTCAGTTATCTTAGAAAAAAGAATAAGGGGATTAACGATTGGCTGAATTACATATCTCTGGATAGGGTTGTACCTGACAAAGTCAAATGGTGGTTCATGGCATCCTTCGGGATAGGGTGCATCTTTCTCTATACCTATTGCTGGATATGCAAAACCCTTGACTGGGATGGGTCGGGCGAGGATAGACTCGTCCTCGATTGGATTTTTAGAGATTTGGTGGGGATCCTGCCCTGGTTTGTCTGGGGTTGTATTCTGGCTGGCATAATAACCAAATATCTTTCAATTGGTCGGTTAAGGCTCCCAAGAACCATGCTCGGTGCCGGGGTGTTTGCCTCGGTCATCCCCATTTGCTCCTGTGCGGCAGTCCCGATGGCACACGGAATGATGCTGGCCAGACAAATGAGATTACGTGCCATAATCACATTTTTAATTGTGGTTCCCGTGCTGAGCCCGGTCGTTTATATCTTGGCAACCAGCCAAATTCTGGAAGGGGAAATGCCTCTGTCATACCTCATCGCAGAAATCATAGCCGTTTTTGTCCTGGCCATGGTTGCCGGAATATTTATTGAAAGATTCGCAGGTGTGAAGACTGCCGATGATCCTGGTGCCGGATGCTATTCCTGTGAGGGGTGCAAGACAGCACACATGGACAAAGGTAGAACCTCCGCTTTACTCGCCGGTTGGGACCAATTTATGTATTTGTTGAAATATATATTATTTGGCATAATAATTGGTGCCACAATAGCCACTTTTGCGGAGC
Organism: Methanobacteriota archaeon; assembly: GCA_030670795.1. GTDB lineage: Archaea > Thermoplasmatota > Thermoplasmata > SG8-5 > SG8-5 > SG8-5. The sequence continues at coordinate 7,503 of DAOVAY010000037.1, forward strand.
CTGACACATTAAGGGGATTATTCGGAGAGCAGATGGACTTTTACGGAAGTATCCCCGGTCTTTTCCTGATAGTGCTTATCGCGATTCCGATTTTTATTTGTTCGGGCGAGGAGATTCTGATTCTTGCACCATTGCTTGCCCTTGGATTACCGCTCGGCCATGCCGTTGCCTTTGCTATTGCCGGCAATGCGATTTGTATTACCGCATTTCCCGTGCTCAACGCAACGTTTGGCAGGAAAGTCACTGTCCTGATCTTCGGCGCGTTCTTTGTCGGTGCAATCTCTTTAGGGTTGATAATCAATGGAATAGTCATTCTCTTCAGTTAAGAGGATTTCTTTGGCTTGCGCATGAAAATTATTATCGCAACAATTGCAATTCCAAGAAGGATTACAGTCACCATTGAGGCCGTGGGAGACCATAATCCCGTATCCGGCTCGACATTGTTGTTATCACCGTTGTCGGGACCTGTAATGGTAGCGCTTGCCACGGTTGATTGAATCCCCTCACCCACGTCATTGACTGCGCTGATTCTGTAATAATAAGCTACGCCTTCAGTCAATCCCGTATCAGTATAGATGAAGACGTTGCCAATAGTGATAAGATAATCCAAAGAAGCAGAAGCATTCCCCCGATATATCTCATATTCAATGATTGAAGAATCCCCGTCATCCAAAGGTGAAGACCATTGTAACATTATTTGCCCATCCCCTGCGATTGCTTGGACATCTTGGGGAGCAGAGGGAACCGTGGGTGCATCCGGAATTCCACTTGCCTCATTCGAGAGACCGCTTTCACCAACCGTATTTATGGCGCTGACCTGGTAGTAATAAGATTGCCCGTTTGCAAGGCCCGTATCCGTATACGAAAGTAGATTTCCAACGGTCGTTAAATGGCTCTCTCCGCCGGTTGTGCTGCCTCGGTATACTCCGTAGTTGGTTATTGGAGAATTGCCGTTTGAAATCGGGACCGACCACGAAAGTATGACTTGATTGTCTCCAGCAATTGCCTGTAGATTTCGGGGTGCGGCTGGCAGGCTGGGTGTGGCTCCCGGGGTTGCGGTTATTTCATCCGATAAGGCTCCTTCGCCAAGTGCGTTCACTGCCCCGACCCTGTAATAATATTCCTGACCATTTGTAACGGTCGTGTCATTATACGAAAGTACCGCCCCCAATGTCGTGATCAAGGATTCAGTACCGGACGAAACACCACGATAGATAGTATAGCTCGTGATGGCGGAACCGCCGTTCGAAAGAGGCGGCTCCCAACCTAGGTTCACATAAGCGTCTCCGGCAATCGCCTGAAGATTTGTAGGCTGCCCGGGAACCGCCTGGGGAATAGCACTAGCACCGACAGATTGTGGACCCTCGCCGACCTCATTGACCGCCGCTATCTTGTAATAATATGTTTGACCATTGGTGAGGGCTGTATCGTTGTAGAAAAGAATGTCCCCTACATTGGTCAGGTACAGTTCTCCTCCGGGGCTGGTTCCCCGATAAATGCCGTAGCCGATTATCGGCGAATTGCCGTCTGATATTGGCGGTGACCATGAGACATCAATCGAACCGTCGCCCCCAAGACAGGTCGGTGAAATGGGAGCCTCGGGAAGCGCGGAAGGCGTTGTGTCTACCGAAACCATATCGAACTGCATGGTAACACATGGGCAGACCTCTTCATATTTTAGGAGGCCCAGTTCAATGTACTGGATATTCTTCGTCACAGCCGTTCCCGTATAGAGAAGAGTTCCGTCCAAGTAAAAATATATCTCCGTTCCTGCACGGCTCAGGCTCAGGTCCTTGTTCAAGAATATCGAATAGTCATTTGTATTACCTGTCGAAAATATTATCGAAGACTCTGTTCTTCCCCTCAGTGTTATTTTCCCCTTAACATCAGAGGTAGACTCGTCTGACCAGCTAAAGGCATACACCTGGGTCAATGTCGAATCAAGGAACCGAACCTCTGCTTTTGCTATTTCATCTTTTTCAGCCTCACAATCGATATTTACGCTAATGTTGAACTCGTAAGACAGTGACAGCTGAGCCCTCTGTATTGAACCGTGCCAGGTCAGATTCACATCATCGTGATATGAAAGTACATAAAAGTTGGTGTCTCCGTCCAGAGCGCGGATGGCATCGCCCACTTCAGTCCATCTCGGGTCAAAGACATCGCCTGTAAAATCATCTGTCCATACGTCTCCTCTGACAATGCCGCCCGTCATGACGAAAACCGAAAAGAGAATGCCCAGGGATAAAGATAAGACAAAAAACGAGTTTACGAACTTTTTTCTCAGCATAACATCCACTTCTGTCTATCCTTAGTTGGTCAGCTGTTCTCCGATGATTCTGTCCAGCTCATTTAAAAACTTCTTTTCCTTCTTGCTCGGAACGGTAGCGCCGGCAGCGACGTTATGACCGCCGCCAACGCCTCCAACGTTATCACCGGCTTCTTTGCAGGCCAGGCCCAAGTTTACACCGGCCTCCACGAGCTGCCTCGGCGCTCTCGCGGATATGTGGTCGTTGCCGTTCTTCTTTGAAATGCCGAAGGTGGCTTTGGTGTCGTCGAAGAAATACAGAGTGCCAAGACCGGCCAGCACCCCCGCGTATGGCGGTTCGGACGTATGAAAGTATTGGACATTGTCAAGAGTCTTCGGAGGTTCGCCTTCCAGCTTTCGGAGATTATCGATTATGCATTCCTGATGCTTTACCCTGTGTTGAATGGCGGTTTCCAAGGCACTCTTATCTCCCAGGGCCATCGCAAGGCCCGTTGACTGGTCGCCCTGTCGTGAACAGGCATTCAACAATGCACTGAACTCGTCAGCGTACATGTCCCAGTCGTACAACCAGTACTTCGTGGTAACGAAATTTTCAACCGCCTCGGCGGTAGCTCCCTGCCTTAGCAGCCTGAGGGTGCAGATGCTTGTCAGGAATCGCTTTTTATCATCGTCCAGCTCTTTGTATTCGCTCTCCTTTTCCAGACCGAGCCATTTCACGAACCTGCTGGCCTGCCTCTTACGACCTGTCACACCAACGAAGTAAGGCTCCGGATGTTCAATGAGTGAGTCGTAAACTGTGGAACTCTTCAAGTCGGGTACGACTTCGGTCTTCAGCAGTTCCCTCTGGGCGGTCACTGACGCCAGCTCCTCATTGTATCCCTTGAAACCGCCAAGATTCTGGCGGTCGCCTATGGCTCCGGTAATGGCAAGAGATGCCAGATCCCAGTTCTTCTCATCAAGCGTCACAGCAAGCGAGAAGGCAAAGCTGGATGCGCTGGCCTCCCGAGCTCCGTCAATACCGAACAGGTGCGGGTTGAGGTGTATTATGTTGTCACCTTCTGCCTCCGGTTGATGATGGTCCACCACAATGACCATTTGAGGAAATTCATCCAGCTGGCTCACCCTTGAGCTGCCCATGTCGGTCAATATTATCAGCTGCTCCTCCGGGGTCGACTCCCTGATTTCCTTCATTCTCCTGTCGTCCAGCTTCTTGGAAAGTGTGGTCTGGAAATGGTTGCCCCGTCTCTTCAACATCTTGCAGACAATCGCAGCCGCGGTTATTCCGTCCGGGTCGTAATGAGAGAGTATGCGCACTATGCCCTTATGCTCCTTGATAACGTCGGCAGCCTCTTCCAATCGTCTCGACAAACCTGCACTGAAAATGATACCTGGCAGCTCCTCCTCTGCCATATTACCGACTCAGCTCCAACTCTGCGCTCTCGAGTGTGTATTTCCAGCCCTCTGGCAATACGCCTTTTTTCTTGTAATACCGTTCGAGCCGCCTTATCTTGGCCTCAATCAGGTGAAGACTGCGCTTGTTGTGTGTGTCCCGTGGGTTGTCCTTCAAGTGCATGCTCAGCTCAGTGACCTTTCTCAACAAAGAACTCAGGTCCTCCGGAAGCGCCATGGGCACGTCATTATCCTTCATGATTTGGGCAATGCTCTTCCCGGTGGCCAGCTTCACGTTCGGTACCCCATATTTGTCCCTGAGGAGAAGGCCTATCTTCGCGCTGCCGTTTCCCTCCGTGGCCAGTTTAACAATGAGTTCCTCAATCTCGGTCTTGCTGAGGGGAACCCATTTTGGATTCTCTAACTTGAGCGGTTTCTTGGACGAGGATTTTCCTTTTCTGCGCGCGTGCATTCTTGCCATTTATTTCCTCCAGGTAATCGATGGAGTAGCCACGGATACGTGTTCTGATATATAATTCTAATTCCGATTATCTGGAAAAAGCATGCTTCTAAAAGGCGGCTGTGATAGAAATGACCTAGCCTTGAAGTGGCCGAAAACCTTAATACCAACCAGATAATAGAACCCTCGGAAACCGAAATGGTCAACGAGGACAATAAGAAAGAGACAAAGGCCACACGCATAAATCGCTGGAAAACATATATCCAGATTTCCAACCTAGGGGCAATAGCCAGAAGATATTTTGTAATGAACGCTTTCGACGGAGCCCTGACCATGTTAGGCGTTGTTATCGGTGCCAGCCTGGCCAATATTACGGAGCCATTAATCATTATCTCTGCTGGAATCTCCGGAAGTTTTGCAATGGGCATCTCCGGGTTCAGCGGGGCTTACATGGCAGAGAGGGCCGAGCGTACAAAAGAGCTAAAGGCCCTGGAAAAAGCCATGTTGACAGAGATGAGGGACGAATCCCTGCACAAGGAAGCGGCAAAATTCGCCACGCGCGTTACCGCATTGGTGGACGCCCTCTCGCCAGCACTGGCCGCATTAATAGTGATTTCACCGTTCTTTTTCGTATGTTTGGGTTCTATCGACATGAGGTTCGCCTTCTTCAGCTCCCTGATCCTCACGTTAATAATCCTTTCCAGCCTGGGAGTATACCTGGCCAGGGTCACCGAGGAGAGCATGCTGAGACACGGATTAAAAATGCTCGTGGTGGGATTGGTCACCGCCCTGTTGTGTAGCCTCGTTGCGATAGCGCTCGGCGGAACCGTTATAGCCTAAAAAATTCCTTCCGTTCGATAATTGTACCAAACTGTATATTAATACCCGCTAACATATTGTCCTTTAGAGGCTTTTATCTATTATTCTGCCCACGTAATAGAGCCTCCCCCAATGGGGGAGGTAGCCTCCTCCATTCTTCCTAGATGGTGATTATGAGAACCAGAAGGCTAGCACTCGGATGTGTGATAGCAGCCGCAATCTTCTCCTTCGCACTAGTTTTATCTGGCCTGTTCGGAAACGGACTGGCCCAATACATACCCCGTGATAACGACTACTCCACCTACGAATACTCTGTAAATCCCATCCTGGAAAACAATTATTATTACCCGCTGGCCAACTATGTCGTGGACAGAAACGGAAACCTGGTGAGCGTGTTTGAGAGGATAGGTGTGGCCGAGTTTGAAAGCGGCGTTTTCGATGATAATCCTACCGGGATCATAGGAATATCACACGAGGACTCTTTTTGCAATCTGGCCGTCCATGAAACCTTGACTACTATCGTAGAATTTCAAGCCAACCAAGACAATTCGCTGATGTTTGAGCTCAGTGCCGGTACGGGTGCGATCTGGAGCGGTGACGCCCTGAACATCGGAAACGAGGACATGAGCGGCGTTTTCGTGTTCCAGGGAGAAGTCGCAGCCAGTATTAACGGAGACAACGTCATCTTCGACGTTCCCGCGGATGCCAGAGTGATATTCCGGGCAGACCCGAGTTGGGATAAGACCGTGGGGAGTGCGGTCGCTGGCGGGCGGGTGGCCACTGAGATGTACCTAACAGCGGTGGGGGACATTGTGGCAGAGGATGCGGTGGCCTTCGACGATGTGGAAATCTATGCACTGACTGCCTCTGATAGAGAGGTGGAGGTTATCGTCTCCGGAGAGCTGAGCACCGGAAAGGCCATCGTCATCCACGTAGACGATAACTATCTGGACTACGACTCTGCAGAGGACATAGCGGTGCAGTTGGACGATAGGAAGGTGAAACTCGGCAAAGGCATGAGTGAAACCCTCTGGGAAACGGGCGAGAAAGCCAGATACTTCGCCGAAAAGACCGCAAACGGCTTTGACGTGATAGTTTACATACCTCAATATTCGGATCAAGTATTAACAATCGGGAGTGCGGAAAGAGAACTGGGAATCGACGGCTTGGCAACTTTACTAGCAGCCATTGGCATTGTGGGCGTTGCCGTGCTGGCATTGATCAGAAAGGACTAGGAACCTGCGCTTTTTCTCGAACGCCGGCGCCCTTTGTCCGTGCAATACACCCGCACGATTTCCCTAGCGGTAGCTGTGCCTTTCCTGATTTTTCTATCGCCCATTTTAATGCTGTGCACAAACACTGGCCTGCCGTCTATTTCAATTTCGGAGCCTACCTCGAACTCGTCATCTGGGTCGGCAACGATAACCACAGACTTCGTCTTGCCCCTGCGGTTAACGGACACGTGCACGTCCACCGTATCGAAATTCTTGGTCCAGAGGGTTTGAATGTCACCCACAGCTGCGGAATTCACGCGCATTCCGTCGACCTCGATTCCGGTCACCAAAAGACGTTCGTCCTGATGCATCAGCTCATCCCCCACCGTAATGGCCCAGTCGGAGGAAAGTTCTATCTGGATTTTTTCGGATTTGTCGCTGCGGCTGATTATCGACCGCACCGGAATCTGGTCAGCCATCTCGAACCGCTCCTCGTGCACGCGCCCGCACTCTGTGCACTTGAGCACCATGTCCAGTTTCTTTTTTCCAGAAAAACGGCCTTTCAGAGTTCTGTGGAGGGTGTCTGTCTCGCACTCGGGACAATCCACGTGAATCGAAGCCGGCACCTTGCCTTCCATCAACCCTCACCAGCAGAATTTATCTCCCTGACAATACCCTCGGCAGCCGCCCTCGGGTCCTCTGCCAGATATATCGCTCTCCCCACGATGACATAATCGGCCCCTGCCTTTATCGCAGCTGATGCGGAACCCCCTTGCGCGCCAATTCCCGGAGCCAGTATCAGGCCCTTGCCAACGATTTCCTTCAGGGCACTTATCCTTTCAGGCCTCGTTCCCGGGACGATGATGCCGCTAGCACCCGTCTCCATTGCCAATCGGGTCATGTCCTCCGCAGCGGGCTTAATGAAATCTTCCGAGCCGGGGTGGCTCATCTCCGTTACCACGAATACGTCAATGCCCTGGGCCGTATTCACGCACGCCTCAATGGAATCTTTCCCCACAAAGCCCTGGCATATGACTCCGGAAGCGCCGGTCTTAACAACCTGCTCCACAATCAGGCGATTCGTGTTCGGCACGTCCGCGACCTTGAAATCGCATATCACGTCGGTGATGCCAGCGAGTTCCTTCACTATCTCCATTCCGCAGCCCAAAACTATGGGATAATTCACCTTTATGGCGTCCACAAGGTCGGAGGTCTGATTTGCCACTTCCAGCGCCTTCGCTCTATCTGTAACGTCCAAAGCCAGTATCAACCTGGAATTCCTTTGCATCGGCCATGTGAAGTTGGTTTGCGATTTAAAGTTTTGCAGAAGTTCAGCCCATTCGCCGCTCCTTGCAGCCAGGGCAGAGAAGCTCCCCGTCGATATAATCCAGCATGACGGAATATGCCTT
>DAOVAY010000013.1 GCA_030670795.1 Methanobacteriota archaeon
AAACTGATAGTGTAGATCCCGTTTTAGTTCTGGATAGTGGATCAGAACTTTCCAATTCAGGAACTGTCGAAGCTCTTGATTGTGGTGGAACTGCAACTGCGACTTTGACTGGGACCACTGGCGGCATTCTTGAAGTGTTTAGTGGGAATAATGATCCATCATTTGGGGATAACTATTGGTTGTTTGAAGAGATAGAGTTCCAAGTAGACATATCTACTGAAGCGGGTTGTACTATAGATATTGGTGGTCAATGCCGTTTTGATGCAATATATCTGGCTAATAACGCAACTTTAAATGGTAATGATGCTACGCTTTTGATTGGAGGTGACGTTTCCTTCCAGAGTACTTCTGATTGGAACTACGGAACATCTACGTTTCAGATAGAACAAAGTATAACCCTTGGAGCATATCACGGTGGTGGAGATCCTAATGACACATGGTATAAATTCACTCAAGATTCAGGGGCAACGATAACTATCTCGTCTACACAAAATATATATACTGAAGATGTAATGACATTAAATGCTGACTTTACTGTTGATGGAGAAACCCTATTTTTATACCCTGGAAAAGACTCTTCTCTTACAGACCCTCTTGTGGTGGGTGGTTCAACAGATCTATCAACGGTTCAGCTAACACATTTTCAGGATATTGATGTGAATTTTAATGTTCCTGGAACAATGTACGGTACCTTATGGATACGATCAAATCATTCGATAACTGCTAGCCTAACCGGAGCAATAACCTGTGCTGGAGACTTACGCGTATTTTCGACTCAATTATCTGGTGCAACACCTACATTGGACACAACAGGGAATGATAATTCTGTAACTTGTACAAAATTGGTAGTTGGATGGGCCACAGAAAATGGGATTTTTTTGGCGAACGACTCTATCGTAGATGTAGGTAGGGACGCCACTGGTTATGGTGTAAAAATCGATTCGGCTGCGTCATATATTGATCTTGGGGGTTCATCTTGGACCGTAGCAGGAAACTGGTCAAACGATAGCACTTCAGGCAGCTGGGACGAAGGCACATCCACAATTGAATTTGACGGGACGACTCCGCAACTGATTGAAACGGGTGGTAAACCATTTAAAAATTTAGAAATAAATAATTCACATGCTAGCCTGGAAGTGAAATTTTCTGAAAACTTAGATGTAAATGGCACATTGTTGTTTACTGATGGCCAAATTAATATGAATACATATAATCCCTCAGTTAATACATATGGAAACGTCACTTTCATAAACGGTTGCACATTAACACATGGCACAGGAACGTGGACATTCGATGGGACTTTAACATATACCGATAATAATGATTGGCTGCAAGACATCGGCATATCTGTGGTTTCTGGGGGCGTAACAGTAACAATTCATGTTGGTATATTCGTTAGTGGGTTGACAATCAATGCAACAGGAATACTCACACTTGATGGGCAATCTGATACCGTTGATTCTAAATTACTAATTGAAGTAGGAACGAACATACAAATCGACGGAACACTTAATGAAACAGGAACAGGTAGCACGGGATCTGCATTGTTATCTGGTAATACGAGTGGTTATGCAGGCATAACAAACGGAGCACCAGTTTGGTCTGATGGATATTGGATCTTAGCAAGAATTGATTTGCAGGAAGACCTCACAACGGATGGAAGCGGATGTACGATAAGGATTTATAACTTTCCGTGTCAATTTGTTAATGTTACAATTACCGCTAATGATACAATAGATGGGACGGGTGGTACTTTAAAAGTTAGTGGAAATTGGAATAATTCTGGAACATTTATTAGCTGGGTATCTCTTGTTGATTTTAACGGCAGTGATGAACAAGATGTTAACCCAGGTGGAGACTCTTTTTACACTATTGATATTCATAATTCGCACGGAAGTGCCCATGTTGATTTCACAGATGCCCTTAGTGTTAATAATCTGTTAAATATCGAAGATGGAATCATTGACCCAGAGAATAATATTGTAACAGTTGGTCATCAAATTTTTATATCTTCAGGAACTACTTTGCTTGGAGGATCCAGTACAATCTACTGTGGGGGCTATTGGACAAACAATGGGACATTCACATGTAATACATCTACGGTTGTGCTAAACGGTACAGATGCTTCAACCCAGGTTTTAACAGCGGGGGGAAATCCATTTAATAATCTCACTTTTAATAATTCTCATGCTACTGCGGAAATCAGAATTAATGGAGATTTGGACATTAACGGAACGTTTTTGTTATCTGATGGACAAATTGATATGGACACCTATAATCCTGCAATTAATACTGCTGGTAATGTCACTATCAGTAATGGTTGCACAATAAGACATGGCACAGGGACATGGACATTCGATGGTAACAATAAAACTTACACTGATAATAATGAAACAGCACAAAATATAGGTGATATAACGATTAGTTATCAGGAGGCAAGAACAGCCCTTATTCTTGCTACCCATATACGTTTTATAGATTTATTTATTAACGTACTGAGTGGATTTTCATCAGGTAACCAAACTATATATTGTGAAGGTGATTGGACTAATAGTGGTTCATTTGCTTATGGTACATCACATGTGCATTTCGATGGAACAACCACCATAACGGGCATGATTAATAAAAAGTTTTATGATGTAACTGTCGAAAGTGGCAAAACTGTGATTATTGTTGCAAAAGTTTCTGTAACTGGAACCACGACTGGTTGTTTTACAGATGATCAGGCTAAAACCTTTGATACATTGTTTATTGAGGGAGATTGTACAATTGATGGAAAATTCTATGTTTCCAAAAGGCAAACTGAAGATGTGTGCCCATAGTGAATAATAGAAGAGCTACAAACGTAGTTCTTCCCCTTTTCTTTCTTTTTATTTTTCTCTAAGTCAAGTCCCGCAAGAGGTTCTACACTAGCGATAATTGCAATGTTTGAAAAAAAGAAAAAAGAGGGACGATTTCATGTTATTTGAGATTTTTAATTCATACATGAACTAATACCGAGCCAGTATGGGCAAATTCAAAGTCGGATGGGCCCAAACAAACCTCTGTGTATTCATTAATCCATAATCCATACTATTACTTTGGCATATTGTTAAAATGAACTTGGATTTTTGAATCCAATCCCTTAATTCCTAGTTCTTTAGATAACACTCTGATTGATTTTCCATCAAAAACCCTCAATTGTTCGAGACACCAATTAACTTGATTTTCAAATAAATCAGCTAATTCTACGATCTGCTGATACTTCTGTTCTAAACATGCTTTGTCGTGCTTTAATTCAAGGATATATTGCTCGAGGTCTTTCACCCTTGCAACAGCCTGCTGCAGGTCTCTCTGAGCCTGCATCAGGGTTGCATCAGGGGTGATGCACGCTTGATGCAACCTCTGATTCTCATATTTTAGCCTATTGATTTCATTGTAAGCTATCTTTAATTTTCCTTTCGTTGTTAATCGCTCAAGTAAACGTTCTTTACGCCCATAAATGTGGATAGCTTGTTCAATAAATTCCTGCTGCTCCATGGAGTAGCCTTCCCTTTTCTCTGCATTCTTTTTCAAGTGTTCAAATGTTTTAGAGACCATTCTTACAGTGTATGCTTTTCGCTTTGTCATCAAATACCCTTGTTTATATATGAATAGAGCTCTCGCTGGGTATGTCGTCTAAATTGCTGATTTCGGTATTCACAAGATGCCGAATCCTGGCTTTGTACTCCAAAAGGGGATTTTGGGGTACTAGCCAGATAAAGTGATGGGCCCAAAGAGATTTGAACTCTCGACCTCCCGGTTTCGGTAAGGAATTTCGACTGAGAAATTCCCCTATCAGCCGGGCGCTCCAACCAGGCTAAGCTATGGGCCCTTGGCGATTGTCTACCCGTAGTCGGTCCCACATCTTAGCCTTAACGTCAAGATTCGGTTCCAGATGTTGATGGACATATTGACGAACCAGGCCAAGCTATGGGCCCACGGGCATTTGGCATAATCCCTTATTCGATTTAAACATTATTGTGGGAAAGGTTGGGCGGGCCCCTCCCTCTCAAAATACCTAAATATCGCATTCTGGATACCCCTCCCCATGGGTTCTGAGAACGAGGCTGAGGAGGGTGCCGTCGAGGTCAAGCTGAAGCGAGACCTCGGACTTCTCGAGATCATAATGATCGGATTAGGTCCGACACTCGGTTCCACGATATTTCTTCTCGTCGGTTTTGGTTTGGAGATCGCAGGTCCCGGTCTGGTCCTCGTCCTTTTCCTGAATTTCATTGTGATTATTTTCACCGCCACGGCTTACGCCGAGCTCAGCAGCGCCTTCCCCGATACCGGAGGAGGCTACCTCTGGGTGAAAGAGGGGCTGCCGGCACCCTTCGGTTTCCTGGCGGGATGGATGTCGTGGTTCGGCCACTGCATAGTCACCAGCTTCTACGTCTTAGGCTTCGGGAAGGGCATTCTGTGGATATTGGAGGCTTACGATAAGATACCGGCCGATTTCGACGGGGACCTGATTGTAAAGTCTCTGGCCATCTGCGTGTGCCTGGTCTTCATAATCATCAATTACAGGGGCACGAAAGAGACCGGTCGTTCGGGCATTATCATCACGATAATTCTCCTCAGCATAATTGTCACCTTCATTATCGCGGGGGCGGTGTTCATCTCGCAGGGCCTGGGCGGCGGCAGTGTCGGCGACATTGTCTCCGACCCCGTGCCCAACGGGATGGCCTCGATATTAGTGGCCATGGGTTTCACCTTCATCATCTACGAGGGGTTCGAAATAATATCGCAATGTGGGGAAGAATGCAAGGACCCTCTCAAGAATGTACCGAGGGCAACGTGGATCTGCATAATAATATCGACCATCATCTTCATCCTCGTGGCCATCGTCTGCATGGGCGTGGTGGACTGGACCACGATCGGTGTAGGCACTGACCTGATCAGGGGCGAGGACGTGGTGGCCCAAACTGCCGGACTGGCCTTGCCGGGCGGAATAATTCTGATAGGAGTCGGTGTGATATTGGGAACACTGGCCGCGGTGAATTCCACGCTGTTCTCGTCGTCGAGAGTGTCGTTCGCCATGGGAAGGGACAACACCCTGCCAAAGAGCTTCGGCAAGCTGCACAGCAAAAGGCACACGCCTCACGTCGCCATCATCATGAGCGGCATAATCATTATCGTGATGACGCTGTTACTTCCCATCGCGGAGATAGCTGTATCGGCGTCGATAATGTTCCTCCTGTTGTTCCTGTTCGTGAACCTCTCCGTGATGACGCTGAGATACAAGAGGCCGGACATCAAGAGGCATTACCTGATGCCCCTGTTCCCTGTGATACCGATAATCGGCATTGTCACGCTTCTCGTCCTGGCAGCCGCCCTCTGGGAGGAGTACCAGGTGGCATGGTTTATTGCCCTGTTGTGGATTCTCATCGGCCTGATAACCTACTACTTCTACGGTGCCAGAAAGACAATCGAGACCATAGAGCCGGAGCTGGAAAGCAAGGGCCTCGTGAAGACCATAATGGAAAGGAGGGAGGAGAAGGATTACAAGATTCTCGTGCCTGTGGTGAGGGAGGAACAGAAACCGCTCGTGGAATTCGCGGCGCTCGTAGCCAGGGTGGAGGACGCGTCCGTCGACGTGGTGACTGTAAGGGAAACTCCGAAAGTCGTGCCGCCCAGCTCTCTGAAGTATAAGGATATGGCCCCTCATATAAAACTGGTGGATAAATTAAAGAAGGCCAGCAGTCGAGAGCTGATAAAATCCAGAGGTAGCGTGCTCGTATCACATGCCGCATCCGCCGCCATCCTGGACACGGTCAAAGAAGAAAATGTGAATCTCCTTGTTCTCGGTTGGGAAGGCAGAACCAGGGATGGTCGAATATTCGGGACAACCATTGACAAACTGGTGCAGGCGGCAGATTGCGATGCAGTGGTGTTTAAAACTGCTGGGCTCAAAAAGGAGGTAAAGAATATACTGATGGTTTCTACACCCGACTGGCATGTTACTTATGCCACCAGTTACGCTATCTTACTCGCTAAGCGGGACGAGGCCGAGATAACCATATTCAGTGCCAGTAGTTCCGAGGAGGCCATGGCAAAGGAAGAAAAGGACATGGAACGTCTCTCCGAGATGTGCACCACCCATGATGTGCCCCACTCGAAGAAGATAATCAGGGCCGATTCCATTGAGAGGGCGATTATTGAGGAATCTCAGAATTATGACCTGGTAGTCATGGGTGCCAGCCATGAGTGGAAGCTAAAAAGGTTTGCCTTTGGCCCTCTCCAGGACAAAGTGGCGAGAACCATTGACACACCAATACTTATGGTTAGAAAGGTTAAGAAGGAATGAGTTCAATCATTGATTCTTGTGCCTAAGATAACAACCCCTTCCGCCGAGGTCTTTTGTTTTAGCCGTTTCAAGAACTCAGATATGGTGTTCTCAATCGAGGCTGGGTTCTTCCTCCAGATGTCAATGTTGTATTCCACAGATTCTGTATCCAAGCATAAGACGGAAACCTTCATGGATTTACTATCTGGCCCAGATTCGTCAAGCCCCTCTGCCGCTTCGATTAGAAGTTTTTCAACGGTATTACCCGGAACAGAAGATTCGATTCTCACTGCCAGTCTGATGATGGTTCCGCCCAACTTTGTGTAGTTGTGTACCTTGCTTCCCAGGACCATTTCATTAGGTAAATCTATGATGTCTCCGGTTCTGGTCCTCAACCTGGTGATTGTCAATCCCTGTGACACAACAACCCCCATCTTCTCGTCACCCACCTGTATCCAGTCTCCTTTGTTTATGCTGTCGGTAGTAAGTAAGGCTATTCCGGATATGGCATTCCTTGTAACCGGGGATATGCCGACAATCACAATAATGGTCAGAGTGAGCGCCACAATGATCCAAATCAGGATTTCCAGGTGCATGAAGTGCACCATATCCAACATAATAGTGAGGGTAAGGACGAATGCGACCCAATATAATGAGTATCTGATAACGGTCTTGATGATGTCTACCAATCCAGGCTGGAACTTCTTGGACCTCAACTTGAAGTCATCTAGTATGATGCTGACGAATTTGCCGATTAGGAATAGAATTACCAGAATGATCACTAGAGATAGGACGTCGGCCCACAATCTCGCCGTGTCCAGGCTATCCAATCCGAGGGCTTCGTAGATGCTGTTCCGGGTGCTGGCATTGGGGATGGTCACGATTCCGACAAGGATGGCCAGGATTAAGCCGAATACGTACATTCCATATTTTATGAACAGTTCGTAGAATTCCATTATCCCCGGCTTGAACATGGAATTGCTATCTGCTTCTGCTTTTGCCCTGTGATTGGCGATTGCGCTGGAACCGAGTTTTGCCAGAGCGGCGAACACAAAAAAAACCACAACAGCGTTGAAGACGAAGACATAATCTTGAACGAACTGGAAAAATCCCTCAAGTCCCTCTGTATGGAGCATTTCTCCCGCGATCACAATCGCCAGTATCAACATCCCAATCCCGATGATCTTGATGTACCTGTGAATGGCATCGATTGTGCCCGGGCTCAGGTAACTGCTCTCATCCCTCATTTTGAGATAGGAAAAGAATCTCGAAAGATAGAGATATAGATAGGCGACCAATATGATTAATCCCAGTACGATTAGAATGAAGGGACCATACTGTTGGATCAGTCCTGATATGTCGTGTAGTTCAACAACGTTCATGTGTTTCACGCACGGATGATTATATCCTTTATTTATTTCTTTCTCAAGATTTGTATGAATAGATTAGGATTCAGGATTACTAGAGGTAGCCTTGTCCAAGACCGCAATACATATCGGGCATCGGTCAATATCACCTATGCACATTTGGTGGAATACAGTGCCACACCTGCAGTTTATTACGCCCGCCTCCCCAGATTTTATGGATTCAAGACAGATACCACAGCTCCTTTCGATATCTTCGCTCTCGGGACGGGCCACGCTCCTGAAAACCTCTGCTGGTGTTCTTTGGACAAGGTCAGCGGTCTCTGTGGATAAGCTGGTGAGTTGCCCTTCAATCTCAAATATGAGTTTCTCCCCGATTGCACCGGATATCCAGCTTTTCGCCCAGGCATCTTTCACGGCGTTCTTCTTGGCTTCCAACGTTTCCTTAACCGCAAACGTATATTCTTCCTTTGGGATGAACCCGTGCTCGTTGATAAGTAAACCCAATTCCGTCAATAATTGGGAATTGATACCGGCGTATTTTGCGGTCAACCAGTCATATCCCTCCTTGGAGAGTTCCCCGTCCTCTTGGAGGGTCTCTAACTCACCCATGGTGTCTACTAGAAGTGCCGCCACCTTTTTCTCTTCCTCCTCGGCTTCCTTCTTTGAAGTTCCAGCGAAACCCAGTTTTCGCAGCATGGGGCGTAGGGTCAAACCCTGGACTATGAGGGTGGCCAGCACCACCCCAAAGGTGGCTGCTTGGATGGTTTCTAGATGAGGAAAATCAGTTCCATCCAATAAAACAGCAGGTATGGAAAGAGCCAAAGCTATGGGTATGGCACCTCTCAATCCTCCCCACCACATTGTAACCTGCCATTTTCGCGGTAGTTCTCTTTTTCTTCTGTTAACGATCTTTCCGATGAAGAATATCATTAAGGCTCGGGCCAGCCAAAGACAGAGCACGCTCACGATAATGAGCCATAGGTTATCCATAATCCCCTGAAGACCCACGCTCATTCCGACCAGTATGAATAGGAGGGAGGTTACACCGAAGGCTAGAAATGACCAGAAATTGACTAGGGACATTCTTGTTGAGGGGGCCATGGCGAACCGTGTACCGTAATTACCAAGTATCAGGCCGGATACTACAACCGCAAGGACACCGGAAGCACCAAGCGCTTCCGCGATAGCAAATATACCGAAAGCAAGAATGACGGTGATCATTACCTCAGTGAATTTATCATCGATTCTCCTCATGATAAGGTAAGCACCGTATCCCATGAAAACACCGAGCATAATGCCGAAGAAGGAGAGTTTTATGAATTCTCCTATACCCCCGAGAATCTCACCCGACCCGGCACTCACAAATCCTCCAGACATCTGGGATACCAAAATGACGCCCACTATCACGTTAAAAAGCACGATTGCCAGGCCATCGTCAAAGATACTCTCACCCTCCACAATGCTCCGTAGCTTTTTCGGAACCTTTGATTTTTTGTAAAATGCCAGTATGGCCGCGGGGTCTGTCGGGATGATTATTGCAGCCAAGAGCAGTGTGAAGATAAATGGCAAAATAGGAAAAGCAATATGAAGAAGGAAAGCCACGAGAAAAACGGATAACATCAGCCCTGGTAAGACCAGTAATATTATGATTTTGGCATTTTCTTTTAAGTGGCCCAGTCTCATGTGGAGCGCGCCTTCGAATAATAGGGGAGGAAGTAATATGTGAAAAATCAGATCTTTGTCCAATACAATTGGCGCTGTTAAACCCAAGGCAGCCACAACAATGCCAGCAATCACGAGTGTGATGATATAGGGCCACCTGATCTGCTTTGCCAATATTGCGACTATGCTGGCGATTGCGAATATTATTATCAATCCTGTTATGTTTATGTCAATCATGTCTCGTCCTCATGATTTGGGCTAGAAAAAGAGCATTTAATATATATAATATTTGGATAAAAACCTTGTAGCAAACAATTTATATTATATATTGGGTTTTTCCCGCCATGGAAATAATACCACTGGCCTCTGAAAGTTTGGGCGTCAGGAGCATGGCCGTCCTGGTGAAAACGAAGGACTGCAGCATTTTAATTGATCCAGGGGTCGCACTGGGTCCGAAAAGATACGGTCTTCGACCTCACCGAACCGAACTGGATAGAGAGGAAATTCTCTGGGGAAGTGTGCTGAAAGCCGCGGAAACGGCTGACATTATGACGGTTTCTCACTATCACTATGACCATCATGACCCAAAACGTCCAGAGATGTTCAGGGACAAGACATTATTGATCAAACATCCAACAGAAAACATAAATAAGAGCCAGAGAGGTCGGGCGAGTGATTTTCTGAAGGCAATCGAAGGCATTCCATCCGGCATTGAGTTCGCGGATGATGGAAAGTTCGAATTTGGGGAAACCACCTTACAATTCTCGAAAGCGGTGCCTCATGGTACGAATGACTATCTTGGATATGTGGTGGAACTGGCCATCACGGATGGCGATGAAACATTTCTCCACACTTCAGACGTCGAAGGCCCTAGCCTGTATGAGCAGGTCGAATTCATTTTCAAAAGCCAACCTCTGGTCGTGGCCTGCGACGGTCCAATGACCTACATGATGTACAGATATGGAAAGGAAGCCCTGGAGAAGAGCACCGCCAATCTCGTGAAAGTAATCGAGGAAACGCCAATAAAGGTTTTAATGCTCGACCATCATCTGCTCAGGGATGTGAAGTGGAGGGAGAAGATACAGCCCGTCTTTAATTCCGGAGAGGAGCACGGTTGTCAGGTGCAGACGTTCGCCGAGTTTGTTGGGAAAGAGAACGACCTTCTGGAGGCCCATAGAAAGAAGTTGCACAAAGAAGATAAATGAAGTTACTCGTTATATATAAGAATGTTTAAATATTAGACACACAATAATGGTTGGCGAGGAGAAATTGATAACGCGAAATGATACGAAGCAACATAAAAACGTCGTTTTGTCAGAGGTAGAGAGCTCTAGCTGACCAAAAGTTAATGTATCCCCTCTCTATTGCGCAAAGTGCCTCCAAGCCGCAGTAACTCAGTTGGGAGAGTGCAAGACTGAAGATCTTGAAGTCGCTGGTTCAAGTCCGGCCTGCGGCACTCTTTATTTTTCTGTTAATAACCATCCAAAAACTTATTATCCTCATCCGCAATATTGGAACCGAGGGAGGCACCTATGCCAGAAGATGAAGGTTTGAGACCCGAGCTTGCTATGTACATTAAAAGAATTGGAGATATGAGAGACATTAATAAACACGGCAGGGCCGTGCAATTGTGCGATAAGGCACTGGCCCATGAACCCCAACCACCGATGTTGAATGTCATACTCAACTTCAAAGGCGATTCCTTGTACAGGGTCGGAAGAAAGACCAGGGATGAAACCCTCATCCAGGAAGCCAGGAAGTACTTCATCGAGTCGCTGGAGATCGACCCACACGATCACAATGCCCGGAAAGGCCTTGAGACCATTGACTTTATGCGCTAGGATACTCTCTGGACGTTTTTTATAGCTTGACCGCTGCAATAAGGGTTTTATTTACGTTTGCCATTGTCTAGTTGATGAAAGTTGGTGTGCTGGCTCTTCAAGGAGACGTTAGCGAACACATTTCCATGCTCGTCTCCACGTTGGACGATATGGGCATTTCAGGCTCAGCCTTCGAACTGAGGAAACCGGAGCAACTGGGCACGATTGACGCGCTCTTGATTCCGGGGGGAGAGAGTACGGCAATATCCAAGCAGATGAAACGTTCTGGCCTTTGGGACGCAATAATATCATTTGCAGAGAACGATGCCCCGATCATGGGTACATGTGCAGGTTGCATACTTCTTGCGCGCGAGGTCTTCGGTGATGAAGGACTGGAAGGCGAAGAGACACTGGCCCTTATGGACATAACCGTAAAACGCAATGCCTTCGGTCGGCAACGCGAGTCCTTCGAACGCCCTTTGTCAATAAAAAACGTCGATGGCGAGTTCCCCGGCATATTCATCAGAGCACCAGCAATTACGAAAATAGGTAAGGGTATAGAGATTCTGGCGGAAATTCCGGAAAGCATTGTGATGGTCAGACAAAACAATATTATGGCTCTGACTTTTCACCCCGAACTTGCAGGCGATAACAGGGTCCACAGGCACTTTTTGGAGATGGTTTAGAATTCGTTTATTGTTTTTACGATGTCTCTGAAGCGGGCTGATATTCCATGCTCTTCCACTATACTGCCAGTCACTATTATGTCCGCACCTGCGTTTACGGCGATTCCGGCCTTTTCTGCGTCCCTTATTCCGCCGCCGACCAATATCGGAATGTCAACGGCTTCTTTGACCGCGAAAATCATTTCAGAAGGCACTGGTTCGGGCGCTCCGGAGCCTGCTTCCAGGTAGATTAGATTCATCCCCAGTAATTCGGCGGCTACCGAATATCCTACCGCGGACTTCACGTCATCTCTCTTGACAACATCGGCTTCACCAATTGTGCCGGCCTCCATGCCTGGCTCCACGATGATGTAACCCATGGAGATGGCCTCCAACCCGCACTGTTTTACCATGGCAGCGGCCCGCATCTGCTCCCCCATTATGAACCTTGGGTTCCGGGAATTCAGCAGGCACATGAAATAGATTGCATCGGCTTTCAGGGAGACGGCACTGGCCGTTGTGGGAAACAGTATCACCGGTATGCTCACTTTTTCCTTGATTTTTTCAACGGTTTCGTCCAGCAGCTCCTGGGTGACCCCGGTTGATCCTCCGAGCATGACTGCGTCGGTTCCCATGGTTTCGGCAGAGGCGGCAATTCTCGCTGCTGCTTCTGGCTCCTGCTCATCGGGGTCCAACAGCGTCATGTGCAATTTCTTCGTCTGCAATTTCGTTATTATGGTTTCCAACACGTTCATATCAATCCACCCAACAGGAAAGCGGTCAGGGCCACGAGCATAGCCAGTTTGGCATTATTTGAAGCCCTTTTCGGACTTCTCTTGAGAGATGCACCTGCATAAATAAATATCGCATCAGCCGCGAGCACGATAATCAAATAGAGCCAGCCAAACATTCCGAAAATATAAGGCAAAGGGCTTAAAACCACGGCTAAAATAAAACAGACGATGGCTACGTATCCTGCCTTCTTTCTGCCGATACACATGGGTAATGTTTTGCGTCGGCCAATATCTCCCCTTATGTCCTGAATGTCCTTTGAAATCTCGCGGCCCAGTGTGGCAAAGAATGACAGAACGAGTATTATCAGGACAAGATTCAATATGTCTGGGTAGTCATTGTAGACGGCCATTCCGCCGAATAGGAATAGGGACGCTGTCAGCCAGCTGATCATCAGATTTCCGCTCAGGCCTAAACCTTTGGCCTTGAACTCATAGGCCAGCATTATGGCCAAATTGACCAGGACGATTAGAATACAATAGAGATTCAACCAGAGAGATGCTACTACAGATACACCGAAAAGCACTCCGGAAAAAACCAGAGCGTTCTTTGACCTCACTCGCCCTCTAGGTATCGGCCGTTCGGAATGGCTAATCCTGTCAATCTCCCTGTCAAGATAGTCGTTCAGTGTGTTCCCAGCTCCAGTAAAGAGGAATACGACTAAAGAAGCCAGGAGCACCGGGAGAAACGGCATTTCATCTAAGTTCAGCTCTACGGCAATCAAGGCCGTAATAATAACCGAGGAAACGGCCATGAGACAATTCTTCGGTCTGAGTAACTGGACATACCCGAACATCAACACAGGATTGAAGGTAGATTATAAGGTTTTTGGCTTTTCTTTACTGCCGTTAAACCCGAACGCCAGGTCTTTCAAGGCCTGGATGAAGGAGAAGGGTAGTAAAAAAGAGACCGCCGCATACCGTGCATATGTAATCACAGAAACTCAAAGTAAATTGCTTCGAGGAAATAAGGCCTTAACACGTTATATCTTATTTCTGAGAGACTAGTACACCGTTTGTAAGCATATAACATAATAGGTGTACTGGGATTTGAGATAATAGGTGTGCGGCATATAGAAGTAAACATACAGGCCATATCTGAACGCCAGGTCCTTTAGGGCTTGGTAGTTTACTGAAAATTCCACCAAATCGTTATATACGTCAATCATTTATACAAAGGCAGCCAGATACTGGGCATATCCTTTGTCTGGAAATAGTGAGGAGGTTGTTATATAAGCGCGCTCTTCATCCTTGTGATAGTAGCACTTCTGGCATTCATTGCCCCTCTAGTGTGTGAGCGCATAGGCATTCCCATCGTGGTCGGTGAGATTATCTTCGGCCTCGTAGTGGGCCTTTCCTATGCTGTTTACATATATCTGGTGGGCGGGTCCATGCCCGAATTTGGAGAGGCCCTTGCCTTTCTGGCTCTCATCGGTCTGATATTCCTTATGTTTCTTGCCGGTCTGGAAATTGACCTGAACATCATAATATCTCAGGGTCTCAGTACAATCCTCAAGGCTGTTCTGATATTCGAGCTGACCCTCCTGTTTTCCTTCCTGGCTGTTGATTTAATGAACCTGGCCGTTAACACCTTTTTCATGGCCCTGGTCTTGAGCACAACGTCGGTGGGCGTGGTGGTTCCCACACTCAGGGAGAAGAGGATAACGAAAACACCAATTGGCCAAAGCATAATCCTGTCATCGATTATGGCCGACTTCGCGACGATGGTCCTCTTAATGGTTTACACGATTGAGAGGAGCGTCCCATCGGGGGAGATGAGCATTACCGCTTTGCCAGTGCTCTTCCTCGTCTTCTTATTCACCCTTTTCATTGCCATATACCTCTTGGGCAGGATGGCGATATGGCGCTTTCCGGAGACCCTTTCTAGGTTCTTCAGGATGGACGACCCGACAGAGATAGGTGTCAGGGCATCGATAGCCATACTCTTCATCTTTGTTGCCATATCTGGCATGCTGGCGACCGAAGCTTCAAAATCCATTGCCATACTCGGTGCTTTTCTTGCTGGTGTCGTGCTAACACTGATATTCCCACACCGCAAATTGCTTGAAAAACAGCTATCTGGCCTTGGATTCGGTTTCTTCATCCCGTTCTTCTTCATATATCTTGGTCTTTCCTTCGACTTTGTCAGCATGGCCGAAAGCTATGCCCTCGTCTTCTTCATCCCCCTGCTCCTGCTGACTGCTTATCTGGTCAAGATACTGCCGTCCCTGATTTTCCTTCCGGACTATGGTCCCAGGAAAACGTTGGGCATTGGCCTTTTGTTATCCGCTAGGTTGAGCTTGATAATAGCGGCCGCGGAAGTCGGGTATGAGATGGGCCTGATAGACAGTGCCCTGAGGAGCGTCATAATACTTGTGGGTGTGATTACCAGCGTCTTGTCTCCCTTACTATTCAGAAGGATTTTTCCGGAGGTTGAGGAATAGATGAAAAAGATAATCGTGGTGGGGGCAAGCCGGGTTGGTATCGAGGTTGC
This sequence comes from Methanobacteriota archaeon, assembly GCA_030670795.1. GTDB lineage: Archaea > Thermoplasmatota > Thermoplasmata > SG8-5 > SG8-5 > SG8-5. Next base: position 15,107 of record DAOVAY010000013.1, read on the forward strand.
TAAAAGAATAAGCAACTCTGCATTGATTGAAGCAGACCCAGCAAAGTATATGATATTAAAGCGCGAGAACCCAGACAGGGATATATATGGCGGAGATGCCCGTTTACCGGAAACACTGATGAGAGCGGGTATAGAAAACGCAGAGGCACTGGTTCTCGTTACTAACAAAGACTATGTAAATCTAAAAGTGGCATTGGCTGCCAGTGAATTTTCCGTGCCGAAGATTGTTTCCAGATATTATGATGAAAGATATCGGCAAGACCTGAAAGACGCTGGCGTCACTCACTTGATTTCCCCAAAGGCCGAAACCCTGGATGCAATACTGGAACATGTTTTTCCTGAGAAGGAGATAATCACAGACATTGTGATAACCAAAGAATCCCCTGTTTTCGGGAAAACAGTCGGAGATATCCAGCTACCGGCAAATTGTGTGGTTGGTGCCGTACTAAAAAGCGGTAAACTATGTACCCCTAGCCCAGAGTTAGCCTTAGAGGAAGGAGACACGATTTCTTTGGTATCCTTGGGTGAGGTGGACATCGAGACGTATGAGATACTGGCTGGTGGTTTCACACCCTACATACCGCATGAAAAGATAATATTTCTCTTACTGTCCTCTGCCGATATTGGCGCTCTAAGCGAAGTTGCCTCCCTTGCCAACAAGCTCAACATAGTCTGTGAGGTGGTCTTTGGGGCGAACAACAAGAAATTGAAGGCCCAGGCTATTGTCCCGCTTGAAAAGTCTGGATGTGAATATACATTCAATGAAATGAGCGGCGATGTAATGACAAAATTTCTGAGTTATGTCAGTGGCTTTGAATCTGACAGCGGTGTGATGGTATCCCTTCATCAGGCCAAAAGAGGCCTGTTCAGCCATCTGGTCCCGTGGAGTTATATCAAATGGTTGTTGAACAAATCAAAACCACCACTTCTCATCGCCCGTGGAAATGAGTATGAGCGAATACTCCATCTTCTGGACAGCACTCGAGTCGGAGAGCGCTGCACCCGGACCGCTGTGGGCTTAGCCATAAACACGACCTCAAAACTCTTTGCACTTTCCCCCCACTCTTCCGGAAGCATAGAGCATGACATCGTGAGGGCCCATACAACGAGAATGGCCAGGATTCATAACATCGATGTAGTCGAGGATATAATCGAAGGAGACCCAACCATCGAGCTTGTGCAGAAGGTGAGGTCAGAGCCATCACAGCTTGTGTTATTGCATTGGGAGGACCCTACAATAAGGAAGGACATACTTGTCAGGATAATCAATGACGCAGAAGCGTCCGTCTTATTAGTCGGAAGGCAAGGAAAGCTTTAATTTTGGTACTGCGTTTTAGGATTGGTTGTATGTCGTCGAGTTTCGAGGATGATGACGAGGTTTTCTATGGCGGAGGCAGTTCGAAGCCAAGCGAGTCCACGCCTTCCTATTCTGAAAAAAGAGAGGTAAGTGAGCATGAACTGGAAGACCAGATTAGGAAAACCAGACAGGATAGGCGACGGGCCGGCGAATATCACGACGTCACGCGGTTAAGACAGAAAGCGGCCGAGCACAGGGCCGATGCTGCAAAGTTTTTCAAGAAATACAGGTTTGAAGAAGCCGCCATGGTAAAGAACCAGCAGTACGCCGCTAGGGCCAGACGGAAGGCTGAGGGCTATCTTGAGAAAAACAAAGACGTGCTGGTAAAGGCGGATAATAAACAAGCCGACCTTCAATATCTGGAAGCCGGGAAGGCTGAGCGTGCGAGAATCAAAATTGCAAAATATAAGGGAAAGGCGGCAAAATGCAAGAGCAAGGCCAGTAAATTCGAAGCAAAGGCGGCAAAGCACACCCAGAAAGCGGCCGCGAAACGGCAGAAGGCAAAGGCCAATCTGGAAAAGAGCAAACTTCATGAGGCCGAAGCCCTGAACTTCCGCAAGAGGGCAGATAATCTTGAGAAAGCGCAGGGACACTGATTTAATATCCCTGACTATTTTCTTAAATATTGCTATTATAATAAATTTGATATAGTATCATGCCATACTCTCCCGCATCATGGTCTTTGGATTGTGATTAAGAGAGAAAATTAACAGGAGGATGAGAAAAATGTCTGGACAAGGAGGTTATCAACAACCGCCCCCGCAACAGACCCAACCACCACAGTATTATCAACAGCCCCCGCCACAGCCGTATGGTCCGCCCCCAAGACCGAGAACTGGGTTACCAACAATCGCAGGAATATTTCTTCTTATTGCGGGGATAGAAGGCATGGTTCTTGGTGCCCTGATCGGTTTCGTCGGAGGTTCTTTTGGTTCTTATATGGGATACGATATGGGCGGCATTCTAATTGTCTGCGGAATACTACTGCTAGTCTTTGGGATATTTGCGTTGATAGGCGCAATCATGGCGTTGCAGAGAAAGATGTGGCCTCTCGCATTGGTAGGTTCTATCTTTGGCCTGTTTTGCTTTGGATTGTTCTTCTTTGAAGCGTCTATCCTTAGCCTGATAGCATTAATCCTGATAGCCATATCTAAGAATGAGTTCGACTGAGCTCGCCCTTTTCCCTTTTTGTTTTTATTCTGGTATGCAGAAGTTTGATATACCTTGATTTATTTGTCATTGTGAAATTATTGATAATGTAAATGAAAGGAGGAATAAAATGACTGAACAAGATCAAGGTTATCAACAACCGCCACCCCAACAGCAACCACCACCTTATCAACCGCCGCCACAACAACATCCACAACCGTACCAGCCGCAGCCGCAACAACCATACCCGCCAGGATATAACCCGGACATCGACACCATTAAGAGCATCTTAAACATTACTGGTATACTGGCACTCATTTTTGGGATTTTATTCATATTGTGGGGTGTCTATGAATTGTATCTCTGGGCAACTTGGGATATTTATATTTATTGGTATGACCCAAGGGTTGGCTGGATTATAGCGATGATAATAGCTTTTATATTTGCCATAATAAACTTCGTAATATTCATGCAATTACAACACATAACAACGATGGTCAATCACGGCCAGTACATTCAGGCCAAGTCGAAAACCCTTATATGGATGATACTCGGCTTCATTCTCGCAGGCGTATTGGTTGGTGTACTTCTATTGATAGTATATCTGAAGTTCGACCCGCTCATCAGGGGCACCCAACCGCAATACCAACAACAACCACCACCACCCCAACAGCCCTATTATCAACAACCGGCACAACAACCGGAGCAGTATCCGCCTCAACAACCGCCACAACAGCAGCAACCGCCTCAGCAATAATTCAAATAACTTAAAATGCAGAGGATTTCCTCTGCCCTTTTAATTTTATTATTTTCTTATTTATTTGGTTATTAAACGGCGATAGTAATTTTAATATACCCTTCCCCCCTACCATAAACGAAATTCCTTAGTAATATATTTGAGGAATATACGAAAAAAGGAGAAGAGAATATGACTCAACAAGGATATCAACAACCGCCCCCACAACAACCACCCCCACAACAACCTCCGCCGCAACAATACTATCAACCACCACCACAACCACATTATCAGCAGCCGCCCCCACAGCCATATTACCCACCGCCCCAACCGAGAACGGGTATGCCGTCAGCAGGTGGCGCACTAGTTCTCGTGGCGGGAATATTAGGATTGATTCAGGGTATTTACATTTTTATTTTACTACTGTTTCTTGACACCTATTCATACGGATTCTACTTTGATTTTGGATGGGGTGGCCCGGTTATACTGGTCTGTGGCGTACTGGCTTTAGTATTTTCGATAATTGCCATTATAGGTGGAATATTCGCGCTTCAGAGAAGGGGCTGGGCGATTGCCGTAACCGGAGGAATTCTTGGCATGTTGGCTTTTGGATTAGGCATCGGATTCATATTGGGTCTGATAGGGTTAATCCTTATTGCTATATCCCGAGCTGAATTCCATAACTAGGCTTTATACGGCATTCTGAAGAGTCCAAACCGCAGCCGCGAAGGCTCCGTTTTGAGCCAGTTCTAGGGAGGATGCACTGCCTAAAATTAGAACGTCCCCGTCAGAAAAATTGAATGCTCTTTTAAGGATTTGAGAAATAACTGGCTCAGCTGTTTCGACGTCAAATCCATCGGACAAGGTCAAGGACTCATTTCTAAACACCAAGGTTGTGGCTCCCAAGGCGCCGGCCTTTATGGCCTCGTCCCTTTGCTCTATGCCACTCGAGACTCTATCGGTACATTTACCCAGGCATATCCCAAAATCCTTATCACCAACGGTCAGTGAGCCGGCATCGATCTCTGTTGCTCTGAAGCCGAGGGATTCAAGTAATCCCGACCCCTTTTCACTCAAGGTGATGCCTTTCCTTGATGAGCTGGCCCATCCTTCGTTTTCGATGTAGTCAAAAAGTTTTCTGGTGCTTCCCTCACCGATGCCAATCCTGGCGGATAAAGCCTTTCTGCTGATGGGCGATTCCTTCAGAAACCAAAGAGCTTTCAGGATATGAAAGGGCTGGAACAGTGGCGCACCGCCCCTGCTAGCCTGCTTTACATCAAACATCCGTAGACCCACTAGAAGGTAGAGACCTTTCCCTTGACCACCAAATCAGTGATTCTTGAGATGTTTTCTAGCCAGTTGTCCACGATCCCCCTGATCTCTTTATTCAAACCGGTTGGCTTCTCGCATTCTGGCATCAACACCTGGATGCTGGCGGTCAGCGGCTGATCAATTGGCTTACCTATCTGGGATAACAAACGAACGTGGACTTCGGAAATATCACCTTTAAGCTCTGTAACAATATCCTCTGCAATTTTGTTGGCCAGTATGTTATACATCTTACCGACATGGGTAACTGGATTCTTTCCCGCAGTAGCCTCCATGCTCATTGGCCTGTACGGGGTTATCAGGCCATTGGCCCTATTTCCCCGGCCGACGGAGCCATCATCCCCGTTCTCCATGGATAAGCCCGTGACCGTGAGATAGAATATATTTTTCTTGTAATCGTCGGCCGTGTTCACGTCGACGCTCACGTCACGCTTTGCAAAACGTAGGGCATGGTCATGAACCTTTTCTTTCAATTCCTTGACCACGTTTTTGTAATGGTCCTTGTCGGGTATTTCACTGGATACCATGGCTGCCGCCACCGTGAGAGTTATGGTATCTTTAACCCTAGAGGCCATGACCTTTACGTCTTCGCCCACCTCTGGCATGCTCTTCTTCAACCTGCCGTTGATGTATTGCTCTGTTTCCAGCGTGATTCTTTCTGTCTCGCTCAACGGTGCAAAACCCACGCCGAAGGATGTGTCATTGGCCAGCAATTTTTGAATCTCGTATAAGCCCCGCAGGTCAACTGACCCTTTCCCGATCTTGCAGTCGAGGGTTACGTCGGTGTCTATGTCCAGATGTGTGAAGTGCTTTTTCAGATACTCGCGTGAGGCCTTGATGGCTACCGACCGGTACGGCAACCTCACTTTCTTGCCCTCCTCTGTTTTATACTCGGTAGTCGCCCTGCCGACCAATATGATTTGTGCAGGCTCTAAAACAACGCCGTCACCGAACTCGGGGGCAGACTGTCCGCCGACAATCTGACATTCATCGGTGTTATGATGCAAAATTCTGTCGAATCGGTTTATATACATTTTGCAAAGTGCCCTTGAGACGGATTCCGCAAGCCCATCGGCGATGCTGTCTGGATGTCCTATTCCTTTTCTTTCGACAATCTCGACTTCCTGCTCTTCTATGGGCTTATTGCACAGAGGCTCGATGACGATATTTCTAGCCATAATTCCAACTCCTTAATTTAATGGGACTCACAGATTGCGCGAATGGATATAAACTTTTGCCGAGGAGTACTATTTTGTGAAAAGGTATTTAACCTTGAAATAGAATATGGGTGAATTGGGATGGGTTAAAATGAGGTGGAAGAAATGAAGAAAGTCGGGACGATTGGTGTTGTTTCTTTTTTAGTGTTGGGTATGTTATTTTGCATTTCCCCTTTTATTTCGGAGAACGTAAGTGCTGCAACATTCTCTGGAAATATTTCCGATGACCAGAGGGTGTGGTATAACGTAAACGTTAATTCTACGGTTCAAGATATAGATATTCACGTAAATTGGACTTTTAGCTCCGATGATTTAAACATTTACCTCTACAATCCTTCCGGCATTTTAATTGCATCCGATTCTTCTCTGGGCACAAATTATCGTGATATTATTTACAATCCAACAGTCACAGGAAATTATTATCTGGAGATATTTGGTGATAACGTAACAACAAACACTACTATATTCTATGATGGATATTGCAGCCATAGCATCTTCTCAGGGACTGGTCTGACAGATTCATATGTTGTGACGTCTCCAAATGGTGGGGAGAGTTGGGATCGGGGAAATACACATTACATTACCTGGGATACAATTGGGCGACCGGGCAATTCCGTTACGATTAGGCTATATAGAAGTGGAGTACTCAATACAAACATTGTCTTCGGCACACCAAACATTGGGAATTATTCATGGTATATCTCATCGTCTCAATCGATAAGTTCACTTTATAGGATAAGAATAGAAAGTTCTTCTAACAGTTCCATTTACGATGAAAGTAATTCCTACTTTTCGATTGTCAGCGGCGGTGATAGTTATGAGCCAGATGACATATATACTCAAGCAAGCACGATATATTCCGGTTCAATCCAAACACATAGTATACACGATAACGGTGCCGACATCGACTGGGTGAGGTTCACTCTTTCACAGGCGAGGGACGTCGAAATTGAGACGTCCGGTTCATCTGGTGACACTGTAATGTGGCTCTATTCTTCATCTGGTGTACCCACGTCTTATATAGATTATGATGATGACAGCGGCACCGGTGCCTTTTCATATATCTCACAAACCGGCCTTTCTTCTGGAACCTATTATGTGAAAATTGCGGAATATGGTAGTTCTAACGATATCCCGACATATTACCTTGAATTGACAGTTTCTCTGACCACTAGCACAATCACCGTGCTCACTCCAGATGGCGGTGAGAGCTGGGAACAGGGCACATCACAGTATATTACTTGGACCTCAACCGGGAGCCCAGGAAATTATGTTAGGATCGAACTGTATAGAAGCGGTTCTTCCTATACTACAATTGTATCCAGCACGTCAAACGACGGCAGTTATTTATGGCACATCTCCTCCTACCAAACTACAAGCAGTTATTATACAATCTATATCACAAGCACGTCAAGCTCCTTGATTTATGACTCCAGCGATTATTATTTCTCAATCACTTCGCCGTCATCAATAACGGTTACTTCTCCAGATGGTGGTGAGAGCTGGGAACAGGGGACATCGGAGTATATAACCTGGAATTATGCGGGGAGCCCGGGAAGCTATGTTACAATCGATTTATATTATGCTGGTTCTTTCGATAGTACGATAAGGTCGTCTACATCTAACGATGGCAGTTATTTGTGGTATATACCTTCAGGCCAAACCTTAAGCACGTTATATCAAATCAAAATTACAAGTACCTCCGTCTCATCTATTGACGACTACAGCGACGGCTATTTCTCGATAACATCTTCTGGCCCATCATCAATCTATATAACCTCACCGTATGGTGGAGAGAGCTGGCAACAGGGAACCACACAAACGATTACTTGGATTACCTATGATGGCACTATGGACGATTATGTTGAGATTGAGCTGTATATTAATGATTATTACGACGGCACAATTGTCAGTAGTACGATAAACGATGGCAGTTATTTATGGTCTATACCAACTGACCAGCTCACAAGTTCATATTATGAAATAAAGATCACGAGCGCGACAGACTCAACGGTATTTGATTACAGTAACTACTTTTCGATTACAAGAGAGCATATGGGTGGTTGGGCAATGTGGTCAGACATTTCAAATTTAGCTCCGTTGTTGATAGTGATAACGATGGTTGTTATTATTACTGGACTAGCGTTCTGGGTAATGAGAAGACCACCTCAACCACCTGTGCAAACACAGCCACCCCCTCACCAACAACCACCTATTCCAGAAGAACCATCTACAAAATCCTTTCCGGAAGGTTAGATTATAAACATTTCTACTTTTGGGGAAATGCGTCTGAGCCTAGGCTACACTAACACTCTGGATGTTATGGTGTCGATAGATGATGTCCCTCGCAACCTTCAGATTTCTGCCAGCTCGGCCGATGGCCTTGGCCTTTAGAGTGGGATTGACCTTTACTGTGGCGTGAACCACGTCTCCCCTATTCTCTATCTCCACGTTTTCTACCTCATACGGGTGGAAAACGCTTTTCACGAATTGCAAAGGGTCTTGAGAGTACTCGATTATCTGGATGGTCTTGCCGATTGCCTTTCTCAGTTTGGATACATTCTCCCCGTTTTTACCTACGGCCTTGCTTATCCAACCGTTGTCAACCATGAAAATTATTTTGTCCTCGGCCTCTACGCAATCTTTGACATGGATCCGCGTGACCTTCTCAAAAAGGTTTATGTGCAACAGTGTTTGGTTGTCTAGCCTGATTTCTGCCATTAAAATCTACCTATGGATTGAGTATCTGGGAATCTCCCGGTTCCAGCACTGTGACCACAGAGACGGAAAAGGGCTTTCCGCAAGCCGAGCCCAACTCCCTGTTCGTGCCGGGAAATTCTACCACTGGGACATTATTCTGGTCCTTTAGGTCTTTGTCAGGACAATTGGAGGCAATAACTATGAGCCTACCTTCCTTTTTTTCTATGGCCTTTCTTGCCTGTGCAATCCCAAACAGGACTTTACCGGTCTTGGTCGCGGTTCTTAAGCCTTTATTCAGATCCATCTGATTCCACCTTCTTCTTTGGAGCTGACTTCGTTTGCTTCTCTCCCGGGGAATATATCAAGTTGACTGCTCCCGTACCGACGGTAACAGGCTGCCCTACAATAATGTTTTCGGCCACCCCGTCCAGGGCATCCACTTCCCCTGAGATACCTGCCTTGAGAAGGTGTGAGGAGGTGATTTCAAAGGCAGCTCTTGCCAGCACACTCGATTTTCTGCCGGATATCCCATGTCTACCAATGGCCTTGACATCCCCATCGTTCGTCATCATGTCAGCAACGAGCATGATGTGTCTAATGTCAACGGTCAGTCCCTGCTCGTCAAGCGTGTTACTGGCTTCGTGTATGATGGAGTTTCTTGCGGCCTCCACGCCCAGCACATTATATATTTCGGTTATGCTATTTGTAGTCGTCCTTACTGGGTCCACATTATCCAATTCCAACATTGTGGTCAGGTTTGACCCTTCTGTGTAGATCACATACTCGTCATCGCTCTTCCTAATAACAGCCTTCTTAATTCCGTCCACACCCTTGATCTTGGTATCTCTGACTATTTCGAAGATTTGCTGTAACTTTCTGAAGGACGGTATATCTGATTTGAGGACGACGTTATCACCATCCCGATCTATGCTGGCCTTCAGGCGCCTCTCCTTTTTGAGCGCAAGAACGATTTGCTCAATAGTTATACCTCTACCCTCTATCATTTTCTTATCTGGCTTTACGATTATCTGCATGTTTCCCATGTCCGTTTCAACTGTAGCTATGTCCAATAGGACAGTCATCTCGATTCCAGAAGCAACCTTCTTGGCTTCGTCTGCATCGTTTCGATGTTCCTCACGGAGGTATATGGTCATCATTGGTGTGCTGGGAACCCTCCTCGCATCTACAATTTCAATAAGTCTAGGTAACCCAAGGGTAACGCTGATTTCGGCCACGCCGGCATAGTGGAACGTCCTCATGGTCATCTGGGTGCCTGGCTCACCGATGGACTGTGCGGAGACTATTCCCACGGATTCGTTTGGATCCACAAGGTGTTTGTTGTACTCATTTACTACGATTTCAACAATTTTCTGTAGTTTTTTACCCTTGACCTTCAGGCTATTCGCCTTTTCTGCGAGTTCTTCCAGTATGGACGTGGGGAGTTCAAAACCCATCTTCTTCACGATTGAGTCGATTTCCTTCTCAGTGGGAGTTAATTTCCTCACCTTCTGCGGAATTTTAAGGTCCTTGCGTCTCTTTCTCGGTTTCTTCTCTTTTTTCTCTTCTAGCTCCTTTTTAACCGGTTTCTTTGGCGTCATGGTTTTGATTTCTTCAAGATGGAACTTCTTTGCTCCGATTTTGTCCAGAAGATCCTGAGCGTCCTGTTCGGATATGATTTTCGTTAGAATCTCAAAGGGCGTCTTTTTCAGGTCACCGATCTTAAATCCAGCGTTCGCGATAGCCTCGGAGACCCTGGCGCTGACGCCCCGCCTTATCAATGCGTTGACGGTCTCCTTCCTGGCCATCTAGTTCCCCCCATCCATTTCAGCTTAGTCACCC
>DAOVAY010000022.1 GCA_030670795.1 Methanobacteriota archaeon
ACTATCTTGATTTCCGACAGAATCGCTCATGTTCCACCAAATGTATTGCGATGAACCGCCCATCCATATCTCACCGCCGTCAGGGGACGAAAGCTCGACGGTTGGAAGATTATCTATCGTGAATACATTGTCTGATTCATCGGAGGCGCTGGCGAGGGCGGCGTCGGTGGCGGTCACCTTGAGCAAGTACGTTGCTCCATCAGCAACGCTTGCCGTATCCCAAAGACATTGACCGTCGTTGTTGTCCACACCATCCTCTATCGTAAACCAGCCGCCGCCTCCGTCCGGGCTGTATTCTACCTTGATGTCTAGCATGGCATCGTCTTCATTGGGGTCGGTCGCGTTCCAGGTTATCTGTTCAGGACCGGTCCAGGTGCCGTCTTCTGCCTGGCCATTGTTGTCGAGCAGCGTAACACTTGGGGGCAGGTTATCGACCATCAGAACATCGTGAACGTCCACTATGCTGAAGTCCTGGCCATCGTACGAACGGGCCATGATCTTGTACCAGCCGACTTCCCAGCCGGTTGTGTCCCACATGTAGCTCCAGATTGTGGTTCCAATTGCTGGGGTCCAGTGCTGTGTGTGTATGCCAATGTCAACGCGCTGTATAATGCCATCAGCGTCCGCAGCATTACCGGAGATTGTCACCAGGCTGTCCTTCACAACGATTCCACCGTTGGGTGGGCTCATGATGCCGACGGTCGGTTCAATGTTCGGGTCATCTGGGTCACTGCCCCAAAGAACCTTGTAGAATTCGTCCCAGTTTGTGTCGGATATTGTCATGGTGTCGTATTCGTTATCATACGGTGCATCGTTAACGTAAATCTTCATCCCGTGTTCATTTGAGTTTTGATTATGGATCAATATGGCTCGGTCAGATTGCCAAAACGGGTCCCCATACATGGTTCCTACCGGATTGGCCGTGGCGGCGTCTAGAACACCCTGTAAAGCGTTGTGAACATTCCCCACAGGGATACTGGCAATTGCCAGCTCACAGAAATGGTACAGGTCCCTCTGATGTGTATATCCCTGCCAGGATCGGGCGGCATTTGCTGCCGATCGCAGATCAGCTCTGTGAGCGGTGATTTCGTGAATGCCTTTTTGTGCAAGGTTGTTGATTGCAGGAGCCAGACTCGTTGCCAACATTGTCGCATTAATAACCGACATGGTGGAGAGCGCGCCGGACGTGCCGTAGGCGTCGACATATGACTGGAATACCCAGAATGCCGCCTCCTCCCCGTTCATGTCAAGGTTGCCGTTCAGGTATCCGAGTACAATGTCATACTCCCACCCGTCAAAACCGATGCTGTCTTCGGAGTTGCACATGTAGTCGATGTAGGGCATCTCATCGTAATACAGGGAAGCGTCGGACATCAGGCATTCATCGTATCCGGCAACATCGAAGAGTTTGATTTTGCCGGTGTCAACCCTCAGGGTTTCGTATATGCTCCTCACCTGTAGGGCTGTAAGATGGGCTCCCGATGTGTCGTCGCTCATCATGGCCCAATCCCAGCTCCCCCCGTGGTTCCACATATCCCAAAGGTACTTGTCTGCTGGATATTCCGTGAATACGTAGTTCGCGAAATCTATGGCCGTCTGGGGGTCTGCCATATTGAGCTCCCCGCCGGTCCAAGATGGGTTGATGGTTGTTAAAGGAATTTCCGTCCTGCTTCCCGGCTCTATGTAATAACAGTGGGTGTCCGGGCCGGAGAATGTGTCGCCGTCGAACAAGACGATAATGTTCAGGTCTATATTCGAACCCACGGCCTCCATCTCGGCAAGGTCGGCATATCCTGCTCCATCCAGATTGTTGTCTGCGCCCAAATACACGATGAACGTCCATTTCTTGGGCGGTAATCTAGGTGTGTCTTCAATAGGTTCATGGGTTTCTCTTACAACCGGCTCAGAGGAGATTAACGTCTTATCACTGAATGATTTAAATGCGATTTCCTCCACAGAATAATATTCGATGAAATCCGTTGAAACTTCTCGCCATTGGATGCTAATTTTATTATTTATCGATGTCATTGAGATTTCCTTCATCCAACCGACTGCTTCCACGACCATTAAAGGGATTTCCCAGGACGCTAGGTCGCTGGAACAAGTGTAATATATCCCCTTCACACCCGTACTTTTGGCCTGACCAATGCTGGCCAGATGTAAGAGGCCGTTGTCGAACAGTAGGGAAGGATACTGGCAGTAAATTTCATTCATGGGGATGAGTGTGTTAAAGGATTGGCCATTATTTTCGCTGATATAAAGCGATAGACTTGAACGATAACTGGTCGAAATGGCAACAGCGTCTCCTTGCGCTGCTATGGTCGGATTCTCCCCCCCTAATACTTTTGGACTGGACCATTCCTTGTCTTCAAGGTCGAATGACATATAAGCGGTTCTCAAGTGCCTTGAAACGGCATCCATCCAAACAAGATGGAGCATGCTGGAGCCGGCAGACACCTGAACGTTTAAGGGAACGAACTCATCCGTGGTTATCCTTTCTGGTGTTTCCCAAGTATTTCCATTGTCGTGACTATGGGAGAACATTATTTTCGTTTGATGTATCTCGCCTTCGACCCAGGCCTCATAAATGTTATTATTGATATGGACGAACGCTCTGTGCTCTGCTCCAGAACCGGGTGATATAAGCTCCGATGCGTCGTTGCATTCAGAGCCCGTGCTCACGACAATCGTTGCCGGCATTGTCATTGAAAACGCAATAACAAATGCCAGTAGAAGTCTCACGCCTGGCGGTGTTTTTATCATTATTTCCCGCTCCTTTAACCCTTTTGACATTCTAAGATGTTTAGCATGCCTAATATATTTTTTAGTATACTTATAGTTGTTGGACATCTGGTTTGAGTGGTTAGTAATTGCTCACCGGCCCTGGGGGGCTAGTAATTGCTCACCAGCCAGTTACAATCGGCCGTGACCTGCACCCAGAAGCCTTCTTCGTTGTACTCAATAGTGTCGCCGGTCGGCGTCCGAATCCCGTATTGTTCGTTGAAATCGAATATGGTCAACGAACCGGGCACATAATTGGGGCAATTGGCAATGAGGTCGACCTCTATCTGGTCTGTGGTCTTCGCCCTCTCGGCATACGGATATGGAATCAGATTCCAACCGGCATAGCAGTCGATGCTCATGTCTGCGATGTAACCGGCAGTGGTGAGTCTGGTATTGGCCGTTATATGTAGCCAGAAGGCTATTTCGTTAGTTATGTCAGTGAGGCTATTGAGGCTGGTCGGTCGATTGTCATTGTGGGATAACCATAGTTGGTTTGCGGCATCCCAGGCCATGACATAATCGCTGCTGCCCGGAAGGCCCTCGCCCTGAATCACATGGTCTAATGCTGTGTCGCTCTGAACAAGGCAAGAGCCCATCAGCCACCAGTGGCTGGGATTGGCAGCATAGCCTAGTGTCCGACCGAACTTGGCCGCCTGAGTTAGGGTTCTTTCCTCATTACCCGCCAGGTCGAAGGTTCTTATCTGGTATACGTACGAGTTCCCGTTGTTCTTTCCTCTATTGGCGTGTACGAAGCTGGTAGTTCCTCCAGAAACTGTGGCTAAGAAGCCGTAACTGTCCCCAGAAGGGTCCCAGTTGTTTATTGCCGACAACCCCACATACCATATCTCATAGTAGTCCACGTCAGGAGATGCCGAAGCAGTCCAGTATATTGTCACGTCAATAGTGCCGGTAAGTTCCGCATGCACGTTAGTTGCAGGGTCTGGTGCCGTGGAATCAATAGCAAAATCACCCTGGCTTTCATCCGAAGCTGTGTGGGGGAATTGGTCAATAACCTCTATCATAATCTTTGCGGTGTTCGAATCAATGAGTGGTACTGGATTCCATCCATATGAGCAGGGGTTTGCGGTAAAGCCGGTAAGTCCCGTGGCAATTATGTTTGGATACGTGACTCCTCCGTCAGTAGAATAATACAGGTTCACAGTAAGACTGTCAAGGGGTTCGTTCGAATCGCTCATATTCCACCAAACGTATTGCACTGAGCCACCCATCCAGACCTCACCGCCGTCGGGCGTGGTAAGATCCACGAACGGAGCATTATCGATTGTGAAAACATTGTCAGATATATCCCATCTGCTATCCGAGACACTGTCCGTTGCCGTCACCCTCAATAGATAACTCGTGCCGTCGAGCACTGCCGTAGTATCCCAAGAGCACTCGCCATCATTATTGTCTGTGCCGTTTTCAATTAAATACCAGTCCGAGCCGGCATTGGGAGAATATTCTATCTTCATGTCTAGGGTTGGGTCCGGGTCCTGGATGTTGGTTGCGTTCCAGCTTATGAGCTCAACACCGCTCCATGTGCCGTCTTCTGCCTGACCGTTGTTGTCCAATACGGTCACTGCTGTTGGTGTGTAGTCTGAAATCAGAGCCTTGATACAAAAGTTTGCCGTATAATTCCATTCCGGAACTCCGAAATCGTAATCATACAGGTCCAACCAATCCGGACCGCTGCGATAATAACTTTCGCCAGGACTGGCCGAAGATTCGACAACTGTAGCATATGGCACCTTTCCTATGGGGGCGCGCGCTCCGTCCAATAAAACTGGAACCTCCGAGGTTCTGTCAAACGGGTGTCCGCCATTTAAAAGCTCCAGATATACGTGAAAGTCGTCGTTTTCTTCAAGGAGAATGGGCACGTCCAAATCAACAGTATGGAATCCGGAGTACTCTATTGTGCCAGATTTGGTTGAAAGTTCGTCCAGTAGAACGCTTCCCTCAAAACGGTCATATATTTTCACCGTATAAATGACATTATCTGCTGCCGTGAAGAAACTCACAGAAGTGAGTAATTCCTCACTCGTTGTGTTGAATGAGTTGAACGCTTCGGTACACGTCAACATCGTGTCCCGCCAACCGTGATAATCATGATAGTAAATGTTAATGTAATTTGATAGTTCGGTATCCTGAAAGGAAATGGCACCCATTTCCGGGTGTTGACAGGAGTGCTTGTCATAATATGATATCCAAAAGTAACCCGAAAGTCCCCAGGTGTCGTCCCAGCTGTTCTTAGCGATCCATGCCCCGGGTCCCTCTGGTGCCTGTGTAACCAGGTTATCATCCCAGCCGATTATGGACACGGCGTGGTTTGGATCCAGACCGTTGCTGGGTGGCTGGTAATGGATAAAACTAGGGGAAATGAAGGCTGCGTCATAGCATATGCATGTGCCTATGGCGCCCTCGTTCATTATCTGCGTCTTTATCGTGTCAATGTTGTTCAAGCTCGGGTTTGCAACGAACCATTCGATGTCTCTCACGTAATAATAGTGCCAGCTGGGATCTGACCTGGGCGGTGCTGGTTCGTGTGATTGTCCGTCTATGTCTCGCACCGCTCCCTCTCCCCTTGAAAGATAAGCCGATGACACCCTGTAATCACCACCGAAGTGTACGTCAAGTCCCCCTCCAGTCGGTGGGTCTGTATCGTCATTGTTGTGTTTGTTGAAGCCGTTCCACCAGTCTAGATGATATTCTGCCAGATTCGGCTCGCCTACTTCTCCGACAGCCTCCCAGTTGCCCGTCATCAGAAGATTGCTCTCGATGGCCGCCATCGTACCGAACGTCCAGCAGGTGCCGTCTATCTGGTCCTTGACTGAGGTTACGTAATTTTCACCGAAGACATCGCGCAAATCATAAACCGCGGGTACATTCAATGACGGGGGCTCAGTGCGTTGTATAATTGGGACTTCTGAAGAATCTCTTCCTTGAATCTGTGAGCTAATCGGAAGTATGAATAGCAGTGCGATTAGAACACTTAATGCCCTTCCCATGGTTTTTTTATTCTGGCCGTTTTCTCTCATGTGCTCACCTTTCTTGCACGTTTAAATATGTAACCTATCCTAAGAGGACTGGTTACCAAATTTGTATATACAATGTATGTTGGTTGCCTTCTATAAATGTTTCTATTCTCATCGAATTCACATCTATTGTTCTGGTTTATACATACTATCCTCAACAACGAAACTATTTTATTTACAGGTTTATATATTGGTTGGCTGACGGATGGGATGCGGCTATGGTCGATAAGATTTCTAATCTAAGCCAAATAGAACAGCAGGAGGGCACAGAAGCTCGTAAATGGCACGCGATTCCTGTAGATGAAGTAATTGGCGCCCTTAAGACAGGCACTTCAGGCCTCAATGAAAGTGCGATAGGTGAACGTCGTGCTACCTATGGTTATAATGAAATGATTAGTCAGAAAAAGGGTGGTGTGCTTAAAGCGATTTTCAAGCAGCTCCGTCAGCTCCTTATCTATATCCTATTACTCTCGGCTTTAGTGACTGCGATTCTCGGTCACTGGCTCGATACTGCTGTGATATTGGCAGTTGTCCTTGCCAATGTCGTGATAGGATTCATGCAGGAGCGGAAGGCGGACAAGGCCATAGATGCCTTAGACAAGTTAGTTGTTTCTGAGTGTACGGTAGTCCGTGACGGGCAACGAAGGGTGATTCCATCCCGAGAGCTTGTCCCGGGAGATGTTGTGCTACTAGGATCAGGAAATAAGGTGCCTGCAGACATAAGACTAATTTATACCAAGGGTTTGCAGATCGACGAGGCAATCCTCACGGGGGAATCCGTGCCTACGGAAAAGATAAATGATTCCCTCCCTTTAGATATTGGCTCAGCCGCAGACATGAAGAACATGGCCTTCGCGGGAACACTTGTCACTTATGGAAGGGGAAGAGGCATCGTGGTTTCTACTGCTGACAGCACAGAGATTAGCAGGATATCTGCGTGCATGAGAGAGGCTGAAGAGACCGAAACCCCATTGCAGAAGAAAATCTCTTCTTTCGCCATATATCTCTCTGGGGCAGTAGCTATCTTAGCGATATTAACCTTTGTAGGCGGTCTCCTTGCAGGTCAAGAGGCAGTCTTCAACTTTCTTGCCTCGGTCTCTATTGCGGTTGCCGCGATTCCAGAGGGGCTTCCCGCGCTCGTGACTATCGCCATGGCGCTTGGGGTAAGGGCAATGGCCAATAAAAAAGCGATCATAAGGAACCTGCCATCGGTGGAGACTCTTGGGAGCACCACCGTGATATGCTCCGACAAGACGGGCACGCTCACTATGAATCAGATGACCGTAGTCTGGGTCTTTGTGGATGGGAAGAATTACGAGGTCACGGGTACGGGATATTCCGTAGAGGGAGAGTTCCTCTCTGGTGAGGTTGTTGTCTCACCCCAGGAAGAACCCGCACTCATGCAAACACTGGTGGCTGGTGCGGTCTGCAATGATGCATCCTTGAAAGGTAGTGGAGATATGATTGGCGACCCGACAGAGGCCGCGCTCCTTGTCTCTGCTGCCAAAGGAGGTTTATACATTCACCTTCCAAGGCTTGACGAGATGCCGTTCGAGTCCGAGATACAATACATGGCAACATTAAACAAAAGTGATGATAGGTGTAAGATATATCTCAAGGGAGTGCCTGAGAAGATCATCGGTATGTGTGGTAGCGCTCTCTCAAACGATGGAAGAATTGTCGAAATAGATAGGAAAGCGATACTAGCCCAGGCAAACGACATGGCCGCTTCGGCCCTTCGGGTCATCGCAATCGCCGAAAAAGGGGTTGATCCGGATAAAGAAACGCTGGAAGATGCGGATATCAAGGATCTGGTCTTCCTTGGGCTTCAGGGAATGATGGACCCCCCCAGGCCGGAGGCCGTCAACGCGATCAAGCGCTGCCAGGGGGCCAGTATCAGGGTCGTGATGATAACAGGTGATCATGCCGTCACCGCAGGGGCGATTGCGGTCAAGCTAGGCATTGCAAAAAAGGGAACCAAAATCATCACTGGCGACATGTTAGAGGCCATGGACGACGATGCGCTCTATGATATCGTTGAAAACACGCCAGTATATGCGCGTGCCTCGCCTATCCACAAGTACAGAATCGTACAGCAGTTGCAAAAACATGGCGAGATCATCGCGGTTACCGGCGACGGGGTGAATGACGCGCCCGCGCTGAAGGCGGCAGACATCGGCATCGCCATGGGCGTCATGGGAACCGATGTTGCAAAAGAGGCCTCGGATATGATTCTTGCAGATGACAACTTCGCCACCATAGTCAACGCGGTGGAAGAAGGAAGACACATGTACAACAATCTGCAGAAGATGCTGACCTTCCTTCTTCCTACAAACATCGGGGAGGCGTTGGTGATTTCAATAGCGATCCTTGCCGGGCTCGTGATACCGCTCATGCCGGTTCATGTTCTGTGGGTGAACCTCGTCACCTCGGTGACGTGCACGCTCCCCCTTGCAATGGAAGGGAAGGAAGAGGGAATATTGCACCGCCCACCCAGGAATCCGAAGGCTCCGTTGATCAGCAGGCGAATGCTCGCCCGTCTTGTCATAGTTTCCTCCATTATGATGCTCGGGGCCTTCATTGCATTCTACTACGCTTTGCTCGCGGGTGTTAGTGAGGGAGAGGCCCGGTCAGTAGCGATGTCTGCAATAGTCTTAATGGAGATTGTCTATATTTTCTCTTCACGTTCGTTGAGCAAAGCAGCGATTGGCAAAGGGTTCTTCTCTAACAAGTGGGTATTCGCTGGGGCCGGTCTTACTCTTTTACTACAGATGGCTGTTATATATCTCCCGGTGATGAATTCCCTCTTCAAGACCGAGCCCATAGCTCTCATAGGGTGGTTGCCGGTCCTGGCTGCGGCAGGTACACTCTTTGTAATCGTCGAGCTGGAGAAGATTGTGATGAGGAAGTTCAGCTCTCAAGCACACGTTTGACATCGGTAGTGGAAATCAGTGTGTCATTTTGCATTCCCGGCAATGGTTATTTCAATGCTGGTAACTACCCTTCTCGTTGTGCTGATGTTCGGGCTCTGAAAAATCACTTGGGTTTATACCTTTTCTTATGCTCGCTGGCTCTCTTTAACAAGGGGTGACGCTCTCTTGGTTTTCGCGGCGGTTTCTTTTGGGTGGAGGGCGGTGGAGGCGGTTGCTCCTTGGGAGGCGGAGGGTGCTCCCTGACTATCTGTGGTTTGACCGTCGGTTTTTCAGCCTTGGGGGATCTCCATGACTTTTTAGGTTTAGGGGATGTTTCTATGTGCTTTCTGTAACTCCTTGACCTTTCCACCCATTCCTCTTTATCCTCGCCTTCTTGCTCTTCCTCTGCCAATTTGCGTCTTTTTCTCTCAATCGCTGACACGCCAACGGTGGTTGCAATCACCGTAAGTACAATCATCATGAAGGCCATGTTGAGAAATAGTTCCTCATGGCTCGACATCAATGTAAAATAGCCTGTCGAGGAGTCTAAGAACTCTGGTATGGTAAACGGAAGCGCTGCCAAAACCGCCGCGGCAAGGCCCCTAGGCAACATAGTATAAAGGTAGGATTTGTCTGGTTTAACCTCCTTATCGACCGCACACGTTATCGAGGCGGCAATGTATCTGACAATCAGGATACCAAGGAACAATACTAGGAGAATCAGAATGAACATGTACATTGGAACATCGGCTATGAACGCCGGTATTTCGATATTGAAAGGAAGTTGGGGGTCATAGCTCCAGGCGCTGAATGAAAGCGTGAAGGTCAGCCCCAGGTAAACGAAAAAGAATGTTCTAACGAGGAAAGACACCTCCGAATGAAATTGTTTTATACTCTCATCAAAGACTAGACCAGTCCGGATTTTAAGTATTCTGGCAATTTCATCCTTGTTGCTGAGGACCATACCGAAGACCAGGGCGGCAATGGCACCGCTGACGTCTATGAATTCTACAAATGCATACAACATGAAGAGTGCACCAATGGTTATCATGAAGGAAAAGGGTTTGCCCTCAAGACGCGTCAATACATTGAGCCACAACACCCCAAATAGAAAGCCTATAAAGCCGGCAAGTATGAAGGTGCTCAGAAGTTGCTGGATCAGGGCGCCGGTATCTGCGGGGCCCCCTCTGAGTATCTCGATTAAAATCAAAGCCGTAACGATGCACATTACATCGCTCAGGACGGACTCTAATGTTAAGAGCGTTCTGGAATCTTCGTTTGCACTTACCCCCGTCATTATCGGGATGACCACCGCGCTGCTCACTCCACCGATAACACAGCCCAGTAGCAGGCCAATAATCGGGTTGGTTATTCCCAGGAAATAGTAACAGACAATTGCGGTCACGAACATCGTGCCCAAAAAGGCGATGCTTGTGTGTAAAATGGCAACGCCCAGCTTCTTCATTGTCTTATCGAGGTTGAGGTTAAGACCGCCGTCGAACAATATTATTACAAGGGCCAATGCTGCAAAGTAGGGGGCAATCGTGGCAAGGGCGTTGACGATGTCTGAATCTTGAAGTAGGCTAAAATCCGTATAGGCCAACAATATCGGACCGATGAACAGCCCGATGAAAACGAGAATCAGGATGTCTGGAATCTTGGTCCGTTGGAAAAGAAGGGCACCCAGGAATCCGATTAAAATTATTGCACCGATACCTGCAAAGAGAAATTCGACTTCCATTGTGCACCCTCAAGTTGATTGCGCCTAAACTTTATTATCTTTTCCCTAAAGTTGAGAACTGCGCGTTTACTCTCTTTTTGACCAATAAGGGATTCTTATGTCTTCGTAGGCACTCATTGCTGCCGTGGCTCCCTCTGCGCAGGCCGTTATCACTTGCCTTAAACCGCCGGTCACGTCTCCCGCTGCATAGACCTTGTCTATGTTTGTCCTCTGTTTCCTGTCTGTGCCTATGTATCCGTCTGGCGTCAGCGCTACATTAAACTGTCTGGCAAGTGCTGTGTTCGGTTCTTCTCCGATAGATATGAAAACGCCATCGACTTCATGACGCGTCAATTCTCCCGTCTTTTTGTTCTTTATTTGTATAAGTTCAACTTTGGCTTTGCCGTCTATTATCTCTAATGTCGAATCCAGTATTAATTCGACGCCCTGGCTAATCATCTGGTCTTGGAGGTATTTGTCCGCCCGTAATGTGTCTCTCCTATGGATAAGAGAAACAACACACCCGATATTCTTGAGATGGAGCGCTTCGGTGGCTCCGTTGTTCCCGCCGCCAACAACGACGACTCTCTTTCCTTTGAAAAATGCGCCGTCGCATGTGGCACAGTAAGACACGCCCCGTCCAAGGTATTCGATCTCTCCTGGCACGCCGAGTTTCTTGTGCTCGGCACCAGTGGCAATAATTATGGCTAAACACTCAAAAGATTTGTCTCCGACGCGAACAACAAATTCTTGACCGGATGAAGTGATTTCACTAACATCCACGCCGACCACTATCTCCATATTCTCCTCGGCATGTTCCTTCATTTTTTCCATAAGTTCCATTCCGTCGATGCCTTTGAACCCGGGAAAATTTTCAATCCAAGGAGAGGTGGCTGCCATGCCGCCGCACATACCTTTGTCGAGGATCGCCGCCTTTAGGCCGCTTCGGGCTGCATAAATGCCCGCGGTAAGGCCAGCGGGTCCACCACCGACGATTAAAAGGTCAAAGATATCATCGCCCATCTCGAAATCCCCGTTTTATCCGAAATGCTCCTTTAATTTTTCCTCAAGCACGGGTTTGGGCATGGCGCCCATGGTCCTGTCCACAAGTTCACCGCCCTTGAAAAAGAGTAGGGTAGGAATGCTCATAATTTCATGAGCGGCTGGTACTGCCTGATTTTCGTCCGTGTTTAACTTTCCAAAAACTATCTTGCCATTGTATTCGCTCGCCAGCTCATCGATTATCGGGCTCAGCATCCGACATGGCCCACACCACGGGGCCCAACAATCGACTACTATTGAGGGATATTTTCTTACAAAAACAAGAAACTCGGCGTCTGTTACATTGACCGGCGCGATTGGCCATGATTCTGTTGTCTCGCTCATGCTCAATTCCTCCAATTTACTTTTCCTTATCGTCTCCAGCTCTTTATCCTGTTCGTCTTCCAAACTAAGACCCGGGGTTTGTATCGGTTGGGGTTCTAAAAGTTTTTCCCAATTTTTGTATGATGGGAATCAAAGATGATGTACTTTCAAACTTGGGGCGGGCCGAGCAAGATTTCTATGACATATTATCCTAATTCTTGCGAGCTAGCCTAAAGGAGTGTATTGGCTGAATACCAGCACCTTTGGGCGCTGGGCACAAAATAAGACATTGGTGTACCAAGAAAATATTTTGTGATGGGTATGTTCGCTATCGCCAAACCGCTGAGGATTTTTCAAACTCTTGGGGTGGGTGGGGTGTGTTCGTCATCGTCAACACAGCAGATGGGTCTTTCAAACTTTTGGGGCGGGCGGGGGTATGTTTGCCATCACCAATACAGCAGAGGATTTTTCAAACTCAGGGGCGGGCGGGGTGTATTCGTCATCGTCCCAGACGATGACTCATACCCAGATGGAATGGCGCGACCGCATTTGGGATTCCGTCGCCCCCATTTTCTTAACCAGATCAGAAATTATGCCATCGAGGAATATCAGCGCCGTATCTTCGAATATTGTACCCAGTGGTGAGTGTTCTTTATCTTTTTCATCACTCTCGACGTTCAGGTGCATCACTATGCTTGCCGCATGCGCCAGCTTTGAATATTCCTTCGACGTTATGGCAATCACCTTTGCACCCACCCTTCGAACAATGTTGGCCGTCTGAAGGGCCGACATGGTCTGACCCGTATTGGATACTATAACCACGAGGTCGTCCGGTTCTACTATCGGGGTAATTGTCTCTCCAATGAAAAAGACCTTGAGACCGAGCTGAACCAGGCGTATCGCGAAGGCCTTGGCAACCAGTCCAGACCGTCCTACACCATAAATGAATATCTTCTCCGTTTCCAATATCGCTTTTATGAACTCCTCTCTTTCAGGTATTTGACTGGCATCAAGAGATTTTTTTATCCTTGCCAAGATGTGTTCCTCTGCTTTATCCATGTCACTCCCTACTTCTTCTGGTCCTCTTTTTTTCTCTGGCGCTCGGCCTTCGCCTCGCGCTTGGCTAAAACCCGCTCTAGGATGACGCGCATGTACATGGCATCATGCTCCAACAATGGTGAACCTGAGATTATGGTCATATCAAAGTCATTATCGAGGATGCACTCGGCCAGGGGCTCGAATTTTAAATCGCCCTTTTTTATGGGTGTGTATCTTATCTCGTTTCCGCCCTCGTGTTCCACCCCTGAAAAATGCGTATAATGGTTGGTTTTGGAAAATTTCTCTATCTTATCAAACAAGTCCTGAAAATCTTCCTTTTTCTTCAATGCACCGTTCCCTCTTGCGTGTATGTGTGGAAAATTCAGCACGGGTATGGGCCCATCGACTTCAGTGCATACTTTGACTATCTCTTTGAAATCTCCGAATATCTCCTGGCGGCCGCTGGTCTCAAGACCCAGCGGTATGCCTAACTTATTTTCGTTATACCAACCCTGAAGTATTTTCATATTCTCGATTATGCGCTTTGTGGCGGTCCTCTTCGAATGGCTGCCATACATGCCGAGGTGGGTAACCACGATCGTCGCGCCCATCTCGTTGGCAAGTATTCCCCCCCATCTGATGCTGTCCATACTGTTTTCTGTTAAATCGTTATTCGCGACCAAATCCATGTAATAAGGCGTGTGAAGCGATAACACAACATCGAGATTTCTCGCGATCTCGCCTAATTCTGCAAGGTGTTGATAGTTGTGGGCTATCGGATTTATCATTGTGCAAATTACATCTCCTTTCTTTATGGCGGTGTTAATACTGGCTATCGTACGCTTTTTCCCGCTCCCCCGGAGTATCTCAATCACCAGCTCGTCCATCATTTCCTTTGGGACTTGCCCTATATCCTCGTCCGTGGCATAGCGTTGCATTACGTTGGTTCGGACAAGTTGTATCTCGAGTGCGGTTAAGCCAAGTGTATGAACATCCTCTATTCCGTCCCGTAGCGTCCGACCTTTACAAGAGAGGGGAATGCCGGAGGGACCAAAACGTATCATGCTTCCTCACCAGATTTCATTGGGTATAAATTAACACTATTTAACAATTGAGCAGAAAATGTGGGTTGAACTGTGTTTTCTACATTAAAAATGGTTGTAAAAGCCTTTATGTTGTCTGAAATAAAAGAACATTCACAAGTTTCAAATACTTGACCGATTATTGTACATATCGGCAGGGAGCTATATTGGCTGACATTAAACGGTTAGTTCTTGACGTGCTAAAACCACACAATCCGTCTATAATAGACGTTTCAAAAAAGCTGGGAACACTGGACGGTGTTTCCGGAGTGAACTGCACCCTTGATGAGGTTGACCAAGACACAGAGAGTATCAAGATTACTATTGAGGGGCACTCCATCGACTTCGAAGCTGTAAAGGGAGTGATCGGTGAGTGTGGTGCGGTCGTACATTCTGTAGACAGTGTGTCTTCAGGAAAAAAGCTCGTCGACGAGGTAAAAACCCCACAGGATGGGTAAAGGTATCCCGCTACTTGGGGACACGTGTCTGTTCGTTCTCCTTCAGCTTGGCGGCTACTTTACTTATCAGTTGGGTCTTTGACATTGCTTTTTCTACGCGCACTATTCCTTCTTTCTCCCACCAATTATTGGGGTGGGATTTATCTCCTTGAATGGTAACTTCTAGGCCCAATGACTTAGTAGCTTTGTAGATTTCCTCTACGGTCGGTTTTTCAATAGACGCTTTTTTAGAAACACGGCGTCCTTCTGCCCTGCTCTTTCTCGAATCAAAATAAGTGGGCCAGAGAACAATGTGGTCTGACCTTGTCCTAACCATTCAGAACACACCTATTCCTTCAGAACTGCATTGACAACGCCGTCTTGACCCGGACGGGACGTTACCCGGGCTAATCCCAGTTCTGTTTGAACCATGGCGCCTTTTGTTATAATGTTTCTCTGAACATAGTTGGGGTTGGCTGAATTGCTTTTAACTGTCAGAATCTTCGTGTGCTTGACCTTGCCAGTCTTGGGATTGAATACGTTGGCTTCTGTTGCCATCATCAGGCGCGTCTTCTTGTTGTTGCCCCTTGTTCGGTACACTTTCATATTCTGCTCTTCCCAAATTACCGTAAACTGGGCTTCTGGTGCGATTTCGAACGACCGCTTCTTACGGAGTGGTCTGTATCGACCGCCCGTGTTCTTCCGCTTTGAACGTCCCTGCCAAAGTGCCATAACCTCACCGGTAGAACTGAGCGTAAGCGGGATAGGCTATAAAAGTATTTCGAGTCTGAATGTCGTGAAAAATTACTTGAATATCGTGCGTTTTTTTTTCATTCAACACCAGCCATTACACAACTTTTATATGTCGGTATCCCTTTCACCAACAAAGTGATTATTATGGCTGCCAAAGAGGGCAAGAGTGATGACTGGTTCGAGACGTTGGACAAAGAGCTTGACAAGAAAACTGAGAATGCGATGAAGAATGAAGATGAGCAGAGCACAGAAAAGGACGGGATCAACCGAACCTTAATCTCTGATTTCTGGAAAATTCTACTTAGATTTGAGAGAATAAACATACACCTTTCGATGGAGCCGTCGCACACTTTATTCGCTCAGTTTGAGAGATACCCATATGAATGGTCTCTGAAGGACAACTTTGATTATGGCAGCGTGAATCAAATGCAAATTATAGACAGAACAAGAGACCAGGGGCGAGTGGGTGATTCACTGAAGCTGCGGTTTTACAAAGAGAAAAAGGCGTCTCACCTGAGACTCTCCTTCGAGTATTGTGAAGGAGAGCATTATTACAAATATTCAGGATGGAAGAGAATCTTTGGTCAGTTCATCCTTTACGATTCCCCCGTAAAAAAACTGAATTTAGATCAAATTCATACAATACTGGCGGATGTGGTACGGGTTTGGTATGAATCGCATCTCAAACGCGATAGAGAAGTAATCTTAACACACCTGAAAGAGAATTTCGAGAAGGGCGAAACCTATACTCAATAATATTTCCAATATGTTGTTTTTCGCCCATTAAATTGTATATTGACAAATTCCATCTGTTCAGTCAATCCAATCGTTGTCAAAACCCAGGCGGTTTCCCTCTTTTAGTCTTATGATTTTGAGGCCTTTGGTTCTGGCTTTATTGATAACTTCCTTATCGTTTGAGAATACAATAGCCTTCAACCTCTCGGCCAGTTCCAAAACAGAGTCGTCTCCCGCGTATTCTGAAGGCATAGATGTTCTTGTATGTGCGAGTTTAAGGGCAGCTTGGGCGACTTTGTTTTGTTGAGCCAACTTTTTTAATTCTCCTACAATAGGCTCTGGAATTATGAGTTCGTGGCTCCCTACCAAGCTCTCGAGCTCAAAGTCAATGTTGAATTTGTGTTTGAATGGTAAAAGCAGGGCGTTCGTATCGGCAACGACCAAGATCATTTTATGATTCCATACCCTATCAATCTCCATCTGCCGGATATCCTGCGGCTGATGGCCACTCTCTGGTCCCCCTCCGCTGTCACTGGAAGTTTAAGCTTGACATCGGCCAGATCCTGTCTAGCACTGCTGACTATGCCCACCGTCGTTGCCGTTCCAACACTCAACATAAGTGGTTCGTTTGTCTTCAGACTTTCCACTTCCTGTTCGTGGGTTGAGCCGACGACACGATCAAGAAGCATGACCTTCATAGAGAAGCTGTGAAGAACTTCAGGAAGTGTGCCGGGCTCTCCGGCCATTCGTCCGATAAGGGCGTCTGATTTTGTTACGTTGGGGTCTAGTTTTGTCCCAATGGCTATTAGACCCCCCGGCTTTACTTCTTTGAGGGGGCGCCCGCCTGCATATAGGGACTCTACCGTCGTGGTTATGGGCATCCAGAGGGGCTTGCCCTTTACTTCTACCTTGGTGCCGGGCCTCACTTCTATTTCGTCATTTACATGAAGGACGCCGTTTGATAGGGTTCCGCCAATGACCCCGCCGACTATATCGTCTGGTCTGTTCCCTGGTGTGTTGACATCAAAGGAACGGGCAACAAACATCCGAGAGGATTTACTTTCGTCTACCTCTGGGCTTGGTATAAACTCGTCAATCGCCGCCATTAAAACGCCTATGTTCTCTTCATGATGGGCACATATGGGTATGATTGGAGCGTTCTCAGCGATGGTGTCGGTAACGAATTCTTTTATTTGCTCATAATTTTTAACGGCTTCTTCCTCGCTTACTATGTCAATTTTGTTCTGAACTATGATTATGTTTTTGACGTCCGAAATCGTCAGGGCCATTAAATGTTCCTTTGTTTGCGGTTGCGGGCAAGGTTCATTGGCTGCGATCAACAGAAGGGCACCGTTCATTATGGCAGCACCAGACAACATCGTGGCCATCAGCGTCTCGTGGCCGGGTGCATCTACGAATGAAGCACACCTAAGCAACTCTGGTTTTGTGTCGCATTTGGGACATTTTTTCTCGGTTGTATAAGCGTCTGGTCCTTTACACTTGGAGCACTTATAAAAGGCCGTATCCGCATAACCCAGTTTAATGGAAATTCCGCGTTTTAATTCCTCAGAATGACGGTCTGTCCATTCACCAGTCAAGGCTTTTGTGAGTGTGGTCTTGCCGTGGTCTACGTGTCCTATCATCCCTATATTGACCTCTGGCTGTCTCTCCACTCTCATTTTGCCTCCTCTTCCTTTTTCCCAAGGAGCTCCTCTGCTGGCCTTGGGCCTCTTGTGCTAATCTTCATATTGAGCTGTACCGTGTCCGGAGATACTGTGTTTCCTCTCATATTCTTCCTTCTGCGCTCGCCTTTCATGTGAGGGTTAAATCCGATGCCTTTGGAGACTAAAAGTTTCTTCCTTCTGGGACCTGGGAGGTCCTTCCTCATTGAAAAACCGTCCTTGTCGCTCCCGCCCGTTATCTCGAGTTTATAGCCAGGCATGTCCACAAATATGCCATCGATCTTGTCACCAATCTTTTTTCCGAGAATGGCATTGGCCTGGTTGCCGCTAACTTCTTTTTGGTAAGATTTCCCCGTCTTTGGATCAGATATGTTGGCTCGGAATTCAACCATATAAACGCCTAACTGTGAAGTGGAGCTAATATGCTTCTCACATATAAAGGTTAAGGGCTATTTTTCAACACATCTGGCTAATAAAGTTTCGAGGATAGAATTTCTGTTGTACGTTGGTGTTTTCAGCACTCATAGGGGCACTCATCGGGCGGTCATATCTCCTGCCTCGGGAATACGAAGTATTGCCAAAGCGGTCCGATAAACTGCCATGCAATTTAAAGACCGTCCTCGTCTGACCCTCTTGTCATCATCAAACGTTCTAGATATTAGAATTTCAGATATAAGGTTGCTGCCGCCACACACGATACGTATTAAAGCAGAGTAAATCAGAGTCATTAGCTCTGAGATGTGTGAGTGTGTGGCCTATGGATGATGACATACAGGCCATCGGGCTGGTTGTTATCAGCAAAGCTTAAATCAAGTGGGCAATCTACGGTCAAATATGCATCCCATTGAGGACATACGTGGTTCTAAAAGCTCTAAATTGAGCAGAACACGCGTGGTGCTGGGAATAACCGGCAGTATAGCCGCTATAGAGTGCGTAAAACTCGCCAGAGAGCTGGCAAGACACGGTGCGGACGTCATTCCTGTGATGAGCGGGGCGAGTGCAAAAATCGTGCATCCAGATTCCATACATTTTGCCACAGGTCATAAGCCCATCCTCGAACTTGATGGGGCCGTCAAACACGTGGAGCTTTGTGGCCAGAGTAAAAGTAGAGCGGATATTCTGCTTATTGCCCCTGCCACAGCCAATACGATCTCAAAGATCGCATATGGAATTGACGACACGACTGTGACTACAATGGCCAGCTGTGCGTTAGGGTCTGGCATGCCCACAATCATTGTTCCTGCCATGCATAGTTCGATGTACACTCACAAGATCGTCAACGACAATATCAAAAAATTAAAGAAACTGGGTGTGACTTTCATTGGCCCAAGGATGGAAGAGAACAAAGCCAAGATGGCGTTACTTGATGATGTGGTCTGGGGCATTATGAGGGTGGCGGGACCCCGGGACTTTGCCGGGAAACGTGTGTTGGTCATCGCCGGTCCGACAAAGGAGCCCATCGATGAGGTGAGGTTTATCGCCAACTACTCTACCGGCAAAACAGGGGTTGAACTGGGCCTGGAGGCATATCGTCGAGGCGCAGACGTAACGTTCTGGACCAGCGCAAATGTTGAGGTTCCTGAATTTCTCAACCGTAAAAGCTTCACTACTGTTGCGGATGTGGCGAAAATGACCAAGAACGCAAAGGCCGATGTCTATGTGGTCCCCGCTGCCATTTCTGATTTTGTCATAAAGCCGAAACAAGGAAAGATTTCATCCGAACATCCCCCTACCCTAAAACTAGGCCAGGCACCAAAAATACTGGAAATATTAAGAAAAAACAAGAAGGCGATTATCGTCGGTTTCAAGGCAGAAACCGGGATTGGCAAAGCAGAGCTTGAAAAACGTGCCAGGAAACGAATGAGAGATTCGGGCATAGACTTGGTCGTCGCGAACTTGCTTGAGAATGTTAAAGAAAATCGCACTACCGCACTTTTATTGGTTCCGGGAAAGAAAACCAGAACTTTTAAAGGCACAAAAGCGGATCTGGCCGAAACAATAATGGATGCCGTTCTGAGGGTCTGAAATGAGGGCATTCTGTCCTGGTCATATTACCGGTTTCTTTACCGTCGAGACTGACGATGCAGACCCGTTAATATCAGGGTCCCGCGGTGTTGGATTTTGCGTGGATGCGGGTGCGATTGCTGATTTGTCAATCATACCGTCCGAGAAGATGAAAATGGAGATTATGATCAATGGGGACGAAACAGACGCACCCGTCACCAGACGCGCAATCGAACTACTTCTTCCGGATGGACGCTGGCACGTGAAAGCCAACTTAGAAACTCAGGCGCCTATAAGTCAGGGTTGTGGTCTGAGCGCGGCCGGCACCTTTGCAACCTGCCTGGCTATTGCCGAAACTCTGGAGCTTCCCGAAGGAAGACATGCGGCTATGCGGGCGACCCATGTCGCGGAGATTTCGTCAAAAACAGGGTTGGGAGATGTTGTGGCTCAGAACATTGGTGGTGTAGTGCAAAGGCACAGACCTGGCATCCCGCCGTTTGGAGAAGTTAAAGCTATCAAAAAGTCAGGAGAAGACGTGGTTATTTGTGTTCTTGGCCCGCCGTTGAGCACGTCTTCGGTCATCTCCTCGGACGAACTTAAACGACAGATTTCCGATATCGGTTCGAAATGTTTGGACGAATTCGATAAGAATCCTGATTTCAACGCCTTTCTGAAATTGTCTAAAAGATTCGCTCTCGAAACAGGTCTGGTCACACCACGGATGGAAGAGGCCCTTGATAACGTCTCTGAAATCGGAGACGGTAGTGTGGTCATGTTGGGTAATTCCATTTTTGTCTTTGGAGATGCTGGGGAGATTGAAGAACGATTACAGAAATTTGGAAGAATAATAAAAACGAAAATTTCGGATTCAGGCGCTCGATTGCTGGATTGAGAGTTTCTTACTCGCTCAGTGTGAATAGTTG